>JBOFSK010000120.1:0-13098 GCA_051651505.1 Aeromonas sp. | reverse complement strand
CGCCATCGGGTGCTGTTCCTGTTTGGCAATCCGGCGGCAATGAACCTGGGGCTGCGGGAGGTAGAAGAGAACCTGAATCGCCTCTTCTCTGGTGCTCACAGCAAGGGGGAGGGGTTGTGCAATCGGGAGCGGCTGCGCGCCATGCGCCTCGAGCAGTATGTGAGCCGCTTCTTTGCTGATCCGGCCAGGCCCCGCTATCACTACGATCTGCACACCGCCATTCGCGGTTCGCGCCACGAGAAGTTTGCCGTCTATCCCTTCCCCCACGAGCGTCCTCATTGCCGCGAGCAGGTGCAGTTCCTCGGTGCTTGCGGGGTGCACACCTTATTGCTTTCTAATGCCCCCACCACCACCTTTAGCTACTACAGTTCCCGCCAGCATGGTGCTCATGCCTTCACGGTGGAGCTCGGCAAGGTACGTCCGTTTGGCGAAAATGACATGACCCGCTTTGTCGAGACTCGGCAGGCATTGCAGGCGCTGCTAACCCAAGACGAGGTCGTGCTGGAGCCTTGGCGAGCAGAGGATTTCACCCTGTTTACCATCGATCGGGTGATCACCAAAAAATCATCTGATTTTCGCTTTCTGTTTGCCAGCGACGTGGACAACTTTACCGAGTTTCCCCAAGGCTTTGTGCTGGCTGAGGATGGCGAGCTGCGCTATAAGGTTGAGCAGCCGCGAGCAGCCGTGGTCTTTCCCAATGCCAGCGTGGCGGTCGGCCAGCGTACCCTGTTATTGGTGGTGCCTGCCATCCTCTGGGCATAATCATCGGGATAGGTTGCAGCGGTTGTGAAAGTGTCACCCCCTCCCCATCAAAAAACGGGGCCAGTCGATTGACTGGCCCCGTTTCATTTTGGGTACAAGCAGTGGTGCTTAGCTGTTGTTTTTCACAAACAGGGTCAGCTCCTGACCGGGCTTGATGTAATCCCCTTTGTCCAGCTGGTTCCAGCGCATCACATCGTTGATAGCAACCTGGAAGCGGGCAGCGATGGAGGCAACAGAATCACCGCGACGAACCTGATAGACCATGGACTTGCTACGGGTGCTGCCTTGCTTGGCATAGACCACCAGCTTCATGCCAGGCTTGAGTGCTGACTTGGCATTCAGACCGTTCCACTTGGCCAGTTCGTTATGGGAGACGCCATGTTTCTGGCTGATACTCCACAGGCTATCCCCCGAGCGGACCTGATAGCTCCCCTTGTCTTGGCTACGGCGGCTGGCAAGCTGCTGGGGCTTGCTGGCGGACGTGACGATACGACCATGGGCCGGGATCGTCAGCCGCTGGCCACGGCGCAGGTTATTGCTGCGCAGATTGTTAGCGAGCTTTAGTTCGTTGATGCTAACGCCGTGACGCTGGGCGATCCGTGACAGAGTATCGCCACTGATAACCTGATAGGAGCCAGATCCCGTAGTGGGGCGCGTACGTTCACGCTTTGGCAAGTCTGCCAGGGCCAGCTCCAGGGTATCGGCATACTCTACCGGTACCAACAGGCGGTAGGGGCCGCGCGGGGACATCACCCCACGGCTCAGGGCCGGATTGACCTCTTTGAGCTGTGAGGTGCGCAGGCCAGCCAGTTGTGCTGCCACGTTTAAGTCGATCTGGCCACCGGTTTCCACCACCCGTAATTGTGGCTCGTTGGCGAGCACTGGCAATTGGATATTGTATCTGTCCGTATTGCTGATCATATCCGCCATGGCCAGGATTTTGGGTACATACATCCGGGTTTCACGGGGCAGATCCAGTGACCAATAGTCGGTTGGTTTGCCCGCTCGCTGGTTACGTTGAATGGCGTTACGCACCCGGCCTTCACCGGCATTGTAGGCAGCCAGGGCTTGCAGCCAGTCACCATCAAAGAAGCGGTTGAGGTACTCCAGATAATCGAGCGCTGCATTGGTCGAGGCCATCACATCGCGGCGACCGTCATACCAGTTGTCGTGGCGCAGACCGAAGTTTTTGCCGGTGGCGGGCACAAACTGCCACAACCCCACCGCATTGCTGCGGGAGCGGGCATGGGGATCAAAGGTGCTCTCGATCATCGGAACAGTAATCAGCTCCATTGGCAGCTCACGCCGTTCAATCTCCGCCACCATCAAATAGAGGTAGGGTTCAGCCCGGCTGGCAATGGTCGCCAGATGCTTATCATTGCGCAATAGCCACTGACGTTGTTGGCGAATGCGGGCATTATCTGGGGTATTGAGCTGCATATCATTGCTGATCCGCTCCCACAGGTTATCCGTCTCTGCCACTGTGTCAGTGTCGGTGTCATCCAACTGTTCATCACCAAATAAAAAACCTGAAGCGTGTTTTTTATAGGCTTTCTTGGTCAGCTGGGAGGACTTGTTTGACTCGGTTGCCGCTAGCGCCCGGTCATCCTGATGGTTCAGGTTTTGGCAGCCACTGAGTAACAGTGCTGCCAATAAGGCCGTTTTTACCTTCATCTCGCTCCGGTCTTTTTAACAAAAACAGCGGGCATCATAAGAGGCAATGGTCCTTCGATCAAGTTTTGTTCAAAAAACGTCCTTCCATTGCCGCAAGATGCGGAAGGTATCTTCCGGATTTTCCACGCATTTTAGCCCATGTTTTTCAGCGGAAAATTTCACCGAATCCTGCTCGCAGCGCAGAAAAACGTTAAAAGTGCGCTCGTCGGCCAGTCGGGTTGGCAGACTGGGCAGCCCCTGCTGGCGCAGTTTGCTGACCCGCCCGATCTGGTGCTGGATCGCCGGGTTATCCGGTTCGACCGCATAGGCAAACCGCAAGTTAGAGAGGGTGTACTCATGGGCACAATAGATGAGGGTCTCATCGGGCAGAGCGGCGAGCCGTTGCAGTGAGTGGTACATCTGCTCAGCCGTTCCTTCAAACAGGCGTCCGCACCCGGCCGAGAAGAGGGTGTCACCACAAAACAGCATACCATTGCCGTAATAGGCGAGGTGACCATGGGTGTGACCGGGCACATGGAGCACCTCGAGGGCAAGGCCGTGCCAGTTGATTTGATCGCCATCGTCCAGCCACTGGCCGTGGTGATCCGGCCTTGGGTCAAGTTTGGGGCCATAGAGTCGGGCATGGGGGAAGTGGGCGAGCAAGTCACTGACGCCGCCCACATGATCGCGATGGTGATGGGTTAGCAAAATAGCATCGAGTTGCAACCCCAGCGCCATCAGCCGCTCAAGGATGGGTGCTGCCTCCCCCGGGTCGACTACCAGGCAATGATTTTCGTGTCGGATCAACCAGATATAGTTGTCATTAAAGGCCGGAACTGTGATGACGGTATACATGCGTTTGCTTCTCTTTAGGAAGGGTATCTTATATAACAGGATGGCGTTCGAAACCCCGAGTAGAGCTCTATTATGCAGGTGGCCCATACTAAACAACAAATCGAGATCCCGACCAGCTGGTCAGGCCTGCCTATGGGGGATTGGGTCGCAGCCGAGATCCAAGAGCGGCTCGACAATTGGTGCCCTAATCTGTTTGGGTATCATCTGCTGAAAATCGGTGCGTTAAGTGCCGAACTTTCCTGCGAACGTTCATCCATTCGCCATCAAATCGGGGTGGCCACCAGTGGGCGATTGCTCGATATATATGGCGATCCGCTGAATTTGCCGGTGCGTACCGGCAGCGTCGATGCTTGCTTACTGGCGCACTGCCTCGATTTTTCTGCCGACCCCCATCAGGTACTGCGTGAGGCCGAGCGGGTACTGACTGATGACGGTTGGCTTATCATCAGCGGTTATAACCCGTTGAGTTTGGTCGGGATCGGCCATTATGTTCCGTACTTGCGACGCAGGTTGCCTTGGTCGGCACGGATGTTTACTCCGGGGCGGGTAACAGACTGGCTCCATTTACTGGGCTGTGAAGTGATGTTTGATGAGCGTTTTGGCTATTCGTTTATGGGCAAGCAGAGTTGGCACAGCTGGTGGCGGGAGAGTGTCGGGCGGGACTATTGTCGGGCCTTTGCTTCAGTTTATGTGATCGCGGCCCGTAAACGACGTTTTCCGTTGATCCCGGTGCGGCGGCGCTGGCAGTTGCCCAAACAGTTAGCCACACCGGGGATGGCGCGTCAGGGCTGGTAGCCGGTATCTTCGGCCAGAACCTTGCCGCAGGCGGCGTCACGGGCCAATTCGTCACAGCGTTCGTTCTCGGGGTGGCCGGAGTGGCCTTTGACCCAGAGCCACTCGATCTGATGGCGAGCCACTTCCGCATCCAGCTCTTTCCAGAGATCGACATTTTTGACCGGCTGACGGCTGGCGGTGATCCATCCTTTTTTCTTCCAGCCGATGATCCACTGGGTGATCCCCTGGCGCACATACTGGCTGTCGGTGGTGAGACGTACCTTGCACGGTTCGTTGAGGGTGCGCAGGCCCATAATGGCGGCCATCAGCTCCATCCGGTTATTGGTGGTCAGGGTAAAGCCGGCGGAAATTTCTTTACGATGGGTACCATAGACCATGACGGCGCCGTAACCACCGGGGCCGGGATTACCGAGGCAAGAACCATCGGTATAGACATCAATGTGTTTTAACATGAGCAATCAATCTGCTTTAGCATGAGGCTTGGGGTAAACTAGCGAGTAAAACCGAAGTTTGACATAGATTGGATCATGAACACACCCCAACTGAATCGCCAGATCATTCTGGATACTGAAACCACAGGTATGAACACCAGTGGCGGCCCCATCTATATGGGTCACCGCATCATCGAAATCGGCTGTGTGGAGGTGATCAACCGCAAGCTGACCGGTAATCACTATCATGTCTATATCAAGCCAGATCGGCTGGTTGACCCGGAAGCTATCCAGGTACACGGCATTACGGATGCATATCTGGCGGACAAACCGCCCTTTCGACAGATAGCAGATGACTTCATCGAGTTCATTCGTGGCGCTGAGCTTATCGCCCATAACGCGTCGTTTGACGTCAGCTTTATGGACTATGAGTTCAGCAAGCTTGGCCTTGATCTTAAAACCGCTGATATCTGTCACATCACCGATACCTTGGCGATGGCGCGGGATCTTTTTCCTGGCAAGCGTAACAACCTAGATGTGCTGTGCGATCGCTACGGTATAGACAACTCCCACCGGACCTTGCACGGGGCCTTGCTCGATGCGGAGATCCTGGCAGACGTCTACCTGCTGATGACCGGTGGCCAGACCAAACTCAATTTGGCCAGCGAAAACAGTGAAAATGAAAACAATCAGGATACCAGTATTCGGCGGCTGGAGAGTGGCCGTCCTGCGCTGCGGGTATTGCGAGCCAGTGCCGAGGAGCAGGTCCTGCACGAGGCAAGATTGGATTTGGTACAAAAAAAAGGAGGCAGCTGTCTGTGGCGTTAATGAGTAAGTGGTGGGCCTGCCTGCTGCTGTCTTTATCGCTGGCTGCAACGGCCAGCGAGGTATTTGCTCCCTCAGATATTCCGTTGCTGGATAACCGTTTTCGTATCGATCATGGGGTGCAAGAGGTCACCTTTATCATCAAGCGCAAACCAGGTACCCCGTCGGTTATCCTGGTGCGGCCCGATGGTAGCAAACTCTATGTCGGCAAGGTCAAACCCGATGAGGTTGGCTGGTTGGCGCTCGCTGAGCATGACCTGATTACCCTGCGCAATCCCATGCCGGGCCCCTGGCAGGCGATTGGCGAGGTCGACCCTGATAACCGGGTGCGTATTTTATCTGATATCCGGCTCGATATTGCCGCGCTGCCGATGCAGCTCTATCAGGGGGAGCAGGTCAAACTCAAGGCATGGTTGTGGATCAATGGCCAACTGCCGCAGGATCAAGCCTATCTCTCTGATCTGGCCATGCGCGTTAAGTTGCAATCCTTCAGTGATGCCAACCAGCAAAAATTGATACTCAATAAGCCCCTTGGTCATTATTTAGATGATGGCAAAGGGCTTGATGAGGTGCCAGGGGATGGCATTATGACGGCGCAAGTAGCCTTGCAGGATATTCCTGGTGGTAAGTACCGCGCCATGTTTAGCACCGGTAATCAGGTGTTCGAGCGGGCCCGTTATCAGGATGTGCTGATCAATCCCTTTCCCTTTCGCTATCAGGTTATTGCCCCCTCGCAAAGTCAGGGCGCCCAGCTGTCACTGCTTATCGACCCTGATGAGCTGGATCCTGTTTCTGTGGTGATCAAGGGCAATGTGACCAGTAATGCGGGGGCCGATTACGCGTTTAGCGAACTGGCCAGTGCAACCAAGCTGGGTATTGACCTGTCACATCTTAAGGATGTCGGGCGCTACCAGGTAGACGCAACCCTCTATGGCACCACGCGGCAGGGTCGAGAGGTACAAATCGTGTTGCCGAGCAAATACTTCAGTATTTTACCGTTAGCACCTGTGGCACCTGAGCGAACCAGTGTGGTATCGAGTGATGAAGTCCCTGCCGAGCAAGGTCGGGGCGGGTTCCGCTGGTGGCTGATGGGTGGCGGGGTACTCTTGGTCATCATACTCAGTGGGGGGGGATTTGTGGTGGTGCAAAAACGACGGGCCCTGCAGCGAGCCTATGCGATCGAGCAGGCAAAACAACAGCAGGTGGTGCCAGCGCCCATCACGCTGGATCTTAACTTACCAGCACAATGATAAGAGTGCGGGAGTACTGACAGGCTGGCTCCTTGCCAAGCTGTCAGTACTCCCGCGGTTTTGATCAGGCGCGATGGCGCCTCATCGTATGGTTAGCGCGCGGCCTTGACCGCCAGACCCAGCTGCCACACCGCCATGGCGTAGTGAGTACTGTGGTTGTAGCGGGTGATGCTATAAAAGTTGGGCAAGCCGTACCAGTATTGATAGCCGGTGCCCACATCGAGGCGCAGCAGGCTCGACTCGCGATGATTGCCAAGGGTGCTGGTGGGGATCAGTCCGGCGCTGCGCAAGGTCGCTACCGGATAGCGGGTGTGAAAGCCATGCTCATAGTCGGGCACCTGTCCTTGACCACGGACCGCAACCGGCTGTCCCTTCTCCCAGCCGTGGGCTTTGAAGTAGTTGGCCACACTGCCTATCGCATCTACCGGATCCCATAAATTGGTATGACCGTTACCGTTGAAGTCCACGGCATAGCGCTGGAAGCTCGACGGCATAAATTGACCATAACCCATGGCACCCGCGTAGGAGCCCATCGGTTCGGTAGGGTTCATGCCCTCGTCACGGGTCATGACCAAAAAGGATTCCAGCTCACTGGTGAAGAAGGTCGCCCGCCGCGGATAGTCGAAGGCGAGCGTTGCCAGCGCATCGAGAATGCGTGTCTTACCCATCACCCGGCCCCAGCGAGTCTCAACCCCGATAATGCCGACAATGATCTCGGGGGCGACCCCATACACCTGCTCGGCGCGGTTGAGCTCATTTTCGTATTCATGCCAGAAGTTGACGCCGTTTTGCACGTTGTCTGGGGTGATGAACTTGGCGCGGTAGTTATTCCAGGCCCCCGTTGGGCCGGTCGGTTTGGCGGTGGTGGGTGCCTGGGCATCCATCAGGCGGATGATCCAGTCGTAGCGTTCTGCCTGGGCCAACAGCTGATGGAGCTCGGCGCCGTCAAAACCATGCTTCTCGACCATCTTTTGGACAAATTGGTCCACATTGGGGCGATTGGCGAAATCCCCCTTGCTAACCCCCTGTGGGTAAACGGGTTTAGTTGGCGGCGTCTGGTTGATAAAGGCGCTTTTAAATGGCGTGGGGGAGGTGGCTACGGCAGGGGCGCTGCTGCAGCCACCGAGTAAGGAAAACAATGACAGTGTGAGCACTGAGACAAGGGGACGCATAACGTTCTCATGAGCCAAGAAAAGAGTACGACCATGGTAAAACATTGTCATCTGGGCGCAAGCGTTCAGTATCAGGGGTTCCTCGCTGCGCTGGGTCATTGCGCCTGGATGGGGTAATCAATGTGGCAATCGAATGGCGCGCTTGTGCGGCTAAGCCGGATGTTACTGGCGCAAGGTATGGTAGCCGCTCCAGAGGCGGGTCAGGGTTGTGATGAAGCACAGTGAGGCAAAGCCATAGGCGAGGGGGACAAATCCGGCGGGCCACAGGCACATCAGCGTAAACAGGGCGATGGTCTCGCTTCCTTCCGTTAGTCCGCCCAGATAGTAGAGGGATTTGTGGTGATAGACCGGATTGGCGATCCCCTGCTTGCCCGCCATGATGGCAAAGGCGAGAAAGCTTGAGCCGGTGCCCATAAACGCAAACAGCAAGGTGGCGGCGGGCAGGGCATGGGAGGGGTCAGCGAGGGCAAACCCCAGTACCACGGCGGCGTAAAAGATAAAGTCGAGGGTAATGTCGAGAAAGCCGCCGCAGTCAGTGATCCCCCTCTCCCGGGCGACTGCGCCATCGAGGCCGTCCAGTACGCGGTTGAGCAAAATTGCCAGCAGAGCCCAGAGGTAGAGGGAATATGCCAGCAGGGGCAGCGCCAGCATGCCGATGGCAAAGCCGGTGAGGGTGACTTGGTTTGCGGTGATCCCTGCTCGGCACAGGGGTTTGGCCAGCGTGGTGAGGGGATGGCGAATGACGGGGATCAGGTGGCGGTCAAACAAAACTAACACTCCTTGGTAAGTCGTGATGTGATTAGTGGTGTGTCTGGCAAGGGGCCATTGCCAAATCAAGGATAGTGCCGGGGGCATCTTCCTTATCGTGGGTGACCAAAATAGCCGGGATAGCCAATGCCTTGAGCTGGCTGAAAACCTGAGTTCTGAACGCCGCGCGCAGGGGCTTGTCTAGCCGGGAGAAAGGCTCATCGAGTAGCAGCGCGTGGGGTTCGGCCAACAGGGCGCGCAGCAGGCTGACGCGCGCACGCTGGCCACCCGATAGCTGTTGCGGCAGTTTGTCGGCATGTTCAACCATTGCCACGGGTGCCAGTGCTGTTATCCCATGTTGTCGTCTGGCGGCTGCGCCCTTGATGGTGGCAGGCATACCAAACATCAGATTCTCGACCACGGTTAGATGATCAAACAGCAGATCGTCTTGAAACAGCATACCGATCCGCCGCGCCTGTGGGGGCAAGGCGGTGAGCAGGCGCTCACCGAGTCGGATCTCACCCTCCAGCCGGATCGGGCCCTGGGGCGGCAAAACCCCCGCCAGCGCCGCGAGGAGCGAGCTTTTGCCGCAGCCGCTTGGCCCCATCAGGGTTAGCACCTCACCGGGAGCAACCTGCAGTGCGGGGAGCGAGAGCAGCGGGTGTTGGCCAAGATAGAGCCTCAGGGGTGTGGTGCTAAGCATTGCGGTACGTCTCATGGTTAGTGGCGGCCCTTGAGCGCCGGGTTGATCCGTGTTGGCAGCCAGAGTGCCAGTAGATAGATAACAAGCGGCAGCAGCAATTGCAGCAGACCGTAGAGTCCGGCAAGCCGGCGGTTCAGGCCGCTGCCGATGGCCACCGCTTCGGTGGTGAGGGTGACGATCCGGCCGGCGCCAAACAGTAAGGTGGGCAGATACTGGGCCAGACTCACCGCCGCGCCGACAGCCAGGGCAAACAGCAATGGGCGCGCCAGCAGTGGAGCCTTGATCTGCCACCACATTCGCCACGGGCTGGCACCGAGCAGCAGGGCGCTTTGGCTGATCCGTTGATCGAACTGCCGATAGGGGCCATGCAGGCAAAGATAGACATAGGGAAAAACAAACAGCAGGTGGCTCCAGAGCACCCAGCTCCTGCCAATGCCATCTGTGATCTCATTGCCGGTCGCCTCCTTCAGTAGCAAGGTGTCAAGACTTAGGCGGATACCAAACAGCAAGCTAGCCTGTGGCAGCAGCAGGGGCAGGCAGATCAGCCACAGTGGCCAACGGCGACCGCGTTGCTGCATTTCTAGACTTAGCACCGCCATGACCAGTGCCAATAGTGCACTGGCCAGAGCCAGCAGGGCGCTTTCTTGCAGTAACGGTAATAGACTCGGGAGCAGATCCCGCCAGTAGTCGCTGCTCCACTGGGTCGGCCAGAGGGCAGGAAAGGGCCAACGACGGGTGAGCGACCAGAGCAGCAGCGCAGCCAGCACCGCCAGATTGATCAGCAGCAGGAGGGCAACCCCGCAGCTGGCCGCCCGACGTGCCAGCGGCTTCGGCGCTGCCCGTTGGCCATCGAGCCAACAGGCCTTACTGATCCGCTGATGGCCCCATTCCAGTAGCCGCAACGCTGCGATCAGCACCAAGGTGATGGCCAGTAGCAGCAGCGCGCCGCTGGCGGTGGCGCCGCGCCAGGCCAGATCCGGGTCTTGATACCAGAGCCAAAGCCTGACGGCTAGCGGGGCCGGGGCATCCGGCCCCAGTAGCTGGGCCAGATCCACCACCGCCACCCCGTAGGCTGCGACCGCATAAAGCGGCAGCCGTAGTGCAGGCCAAAGTGCGGGCAACAGTAATCGCCACCAGATCTGGGGGGCGCTAAAACCGAGGCTGGCCCCTAGCCACTGTTGGCGTGCCAGCTTGGCTGGGTCTAGCGCCGCGATAGCCATCAGCAACACAAAAGGGGTCTCTTTGATGATCAGCAGCAAGATCAGGCCGATGGCTCCGGGATCGCGCAGCGTATGCCAATCCGGTGGCAGGGTAAACCCGGTCAGGCTGGGCGAGATCAGCCGCAGCAGCCAACCGGAGGGGGCGAGCAAAAAAGCAAAACCGATGGCAAAGGCAACATGGGGCATGGCGAGCAGGGGGGAGAGCAGGCGACGCAGCAGCGCAAAGGCCTGGCTTTGCTGGCCTAGGTGGTGGCTGTGGGCCAATAACAGAGCGCTCAGCAGCACGCTGCCCACGGTGGACGCCGCGCCAACCCACAGACTCAGTAGCGCCGAGTACCACAGCCCTGGCTGAGCGAGCAGCAGGGCTAGATGATCTTGGGCTAGCCCTGCGATCAGCAGGTGCCAGACCCCCACCAACAAGGGGAGGGCAAACAGTGCCAGATATAGGGTGCCGACCAGATATTGTTTGTCCCCGCCTGCGCGCCTGCGCCAGGTCGGGGTACTTAGAGTATCAGCGGTGTGCATCAGTGGCCGTAACGCTCGGCCCAAGCTGCTTCCAGCTTGAGTTGCCAACTGGGGTGGGGTTCTGCCAACGCATTGAAGCGCAGTGCGGGTTGCCCCTTAGCCGTATCTGGCAGCGCATCGCTCTTTAGCACACTAGGATCACCCCAGAAAGCAGGGTCTGCCTTACGGGCTTGCGCCTCAGGGCTAAGCAGAAAGTTGGTCACGACCTTGGCGGCGGCTCGTGCATTGGCATTAAAGGGAATGGCCAGAAAGTGGCTATTGGTCAAGGCCCCCTTGTTCATGGCAACCGCTGCCACGCTGGGGGGGAGGGCTCCGCTTAGCACGGCGCTTTGCGCTTCTTGCGGATTAAAGCTGATGGCGATGGCCAACTCACCATCATCGAGCAACTGCCGGGTTTGCGCGGCGCTGGTGGGGAACAATTTGCCCTTGCGCCAGAGTAGAGGGTGCATGCTATCGAGCCAGGCCCAGAGCGGCGCACTGAGGCGCTCAAACTCAGCAGCCGTTGCCTCTTGGTAGAGAGGGGCGGGATCGGCGGTCAACTCCAGCAATATCTGCTTGAGAAAACTCGAACCATGAAACTGGGGTGGTTTTGGGTAGCTAAAGCGGCCGGGATGGGCTTTGGCCCACGCGAGCAGCTCTGCCGCCGAGGTCGGCGGGGTGGTCACCTCCTCCGTGTCAACCATCAGATTGAGCTGGCCAATGCCCCAAGGCGCTTCGAGCCCTTCGACGGGCACGGTGAAGTCTTCACTCACCGGTAAGCGGCTGTCTACCAGTGCCATATTGGGCAGTTCTTGGGAAAAGGGGGCCCCGAGCAGACCTTGTTCTTTGAGCGCCTTGAAGTTCTCCCCATTGACCCAGAGCAGATCGATGGGGCCGTTGGCATCTTTCCCTGCCTGTTTGTTGGCCAGCAGTTGGCTGACGCTCTGGGCGATGTCATCCACCTTCACCTGCACCAGTTTGACTTGATAGTCGCGCGCCAGTTGTTGCCCAGCCCACCCCAAATAAGCGTTGATTTCAGGGCTCCCCCCCCAGGCGTTGAAGTAGACGGTTTGTCCCTTCGCCTCATTGAGGGTGTGTTGCCAGTGCAAGTTGGCATCGGCCAAGAGGGGGTTACATGCCAGCAGGGGCAGTGCGCAGAGCAAACGCTGTGAAAATCCCTTTAACATAACAGTTACCTGAGTAGTCAGGCGCCACGGCGCCAGCGATGATAATGGGCCAGCAGTGCCAGCACCCGGGTGGGCTGATGCGCCCGTTTCCACTCTCCCGCCACGTATTTATTCCCCTCCATCAGGGTGGGATAAGCGTGGATGGTGCCAAGGATCTTGCCAAGGCCAAGACGGTAGCGCATGGCGAGAACAAATTCAGCGATCCGTTCACCAGCATGGGCCCCAACGATGGTTGCTCCCAGGATGGTGTCCTTACCCGGTACGGTGAGCACCTCGATAAAACCCTGGGGCTCACCATCGGCAATCGCGCGATCGAGCTCTGCCAGCTCGAAACGGGTCGCCTCGAAGGGGATGCTTTGTGCTTGTGCTTCTTTACGATTGAGGCCAACCCGGGCAATTTCTGGCGTGGTATAGGTGGCCGCCGGAATGACCCGATAGTCAGCCCGAAAGCGCTTGAACTGGCCGAACAGGGCGTTAACTGCAGCGTACCAAGCCTGATGGGCGGCAAAATGGGTGAACTGGTAAGGGCCCGCCACATCCCCCACGGCCAAGATGCTGGGGTAGTTGGTGGCGAGGAATCCGTCAACGGCCACAGTGCCACGGGGTGCCAACTCGACCCCCAGCTCTTCGAGTCCAAAGCCACTGACGTTGGCGACCCGGCCCAGTGCCAGTAGCAGCTGATCTCCTTCAACCTGTTGCGTCTCATCACCCCGGCGCAGTTGTAGCCGGATGGGCAGATCCCCCCCGGCCGCGGGCAGATAGTCGGCTCGCTCGGCGCGCCAGCCGGTGAGTAGCCGCACGCCATCGCGGCTCATCTGTTCGGCCAGCGCCTCGGCCACCGCCCGATCTTCGCGGGGCAGCAGTTGCTCCGAGAGTTCCACCAACGTAACGGGAATGCCGAGCAGGGCGAAGCTTTGGGCCAACTCGCAGCCGATGGGTCCGCCCCCGAGCACCAGCAGGCGGCGCGGCGGGGTGCGCAGCTGCCAGAGGCTAT
>JBOFSK010000119.1:0-1074 GCA_051651505.1 Aeromonas sp. | reverse complement strand
CTAATAGCTGGCAAACATTGACCTTAGAAAACAACAGCCTTAATTGAGAACAATGCAGTGAATTAGGGAAATGCAACAATTTCATCACTACTAGAACTGTAGCTGTAGAATCATATGCCGAACCTCTTCCTTCTCTGATACCTGGAAAAGAATTTAGGAAGGAGAAAAAAAAGAAAGAATCAAGAACTGATACAGCTTGTGTTTCCACCCCAGATTTACCTTTTAATCGTAAAGAGAACCCTGGGTATTAAGACTTGTATGGCTTAATATGTAGTACAAAACCCATTAAAGATTTACATTATTTCAAAAAAAAAAAATCCACATTTGGACTTACATACTTACCATACATACTTTGGACTATGGGGGTGCCATTATTTTGATTACGTAGAACGGTTGCACTCGGCGAGCTACTAGCAATTAGGGTTGCACGATATACCGGTACTACGGTAGTATCGCGATACTAAAGCTTAAAAATACCCGCGGTGCCATTGCATTTTTTAAACGGTAGTATCGTCCATACGGTAGTACCTTAAGATATGCTGTATGCATGGCAGGAACACTGTTTAAAACGTTCATTTGAACATGCACGCCAGCGAAACATTACAAGTTGATTGCCAAATGTCTTTCTGCTGTGCTCTGTGTAGTACAGGCTGTGTATAGGCTTTATATGCTCTTCAGTGTTTCCCGACGAAATGAGAAGTTGCACTTGCACGTGTAACCCCTCTAACCCGGGTCCTTCTCGCACCTCGCTCTGAGCGGGTCTCGAACCCGGGTCTCCGGGATGGGAGGCGGACGCACTAACAAGGAGGCTAAAAGGCTGCAACCTCTAGCGTCAATCGCTAGTGCATCTCTTGAGATCAGGGGAGTGAGGTTTACCCTGCACAGCACTTACCCGCTGGCCTCTGTTACACTCACCCCCCTAAACCTCACTCCCATCCGGGTCACGGCACCAATGTAACCCCTCTAACCCGGGTCCTTCTCGCACCTCGCTCTGAGCGGGTCTCGAACCCGGGTCTCCGGGATGGGAGGCGGACGCACTAACAAGGAGGCTAAAAGGCTGCAACCTCTAGCGTC
>JBOFSK010000118.1:0-4951 GCA_051651505.1 Aeromonas sp. | reverse complement strand
GTGGCGACCGCTTTTTCCATGGATTGCAGCGGGATGAACTCGTGCTTGCCGTGGAAGTTGTGGCCACCGGTAAAAATATTGGGGCAGGGCAGGCCCATAAAGGAGAGGCGGGCACCGTCGGTACCGCCGCGAATGGGCTTGATCTTGGGCACCACGTCGGCGGCTTCCATGGCGGCGTGCGCCAGTTCGACGATATGCATGTGCGGTTCAATCTGGCTGCGCATGTTGCGATAGCTGTCGGTCAGGGTCAGTTCGATGCGGGCCTTGGGATACTCGGCCTGCATGGCGGCGACCCGGCTCTGCATCTCGGCCTTGCGGGCGGCGAAGTGCTGGTCGTCGAAGTCACGGATGATGTAGTGCAGGCTGCTCTCCTCCACGGTGCCGCTCATCTGGGCCAGATGGAAGAAACCCTCGTAGCCTTCGGTACACTCTGGGGTTTCGGTGGCAGGCATGGCAGCGTGGAAGCGGGCGGCCAGGGTCTGGCTGTTGATCATGCTGCCCTTGGCGGTGCCAGGATGGACGTTGTTGCCAACGAAGCGAATGTTGGCGCTGGCGGCGTTGAAGTTTTCATACTCCAGCTCCCCCAGTTCGCCGCCATCCACGGTATAGGCCCACTTGGCCGGGAATCTGTCCAGCGGGAACAGGTTGGCGCCGCGGCCAATCTCTTCATCCGGGGTGAAGCCGACCCAGATATCGCCGCGCGGGATCTCGGGGTGGGTCTGCAGGTGGTCGATGGTGGTGAGGATCTCGGCGATGCCCGCCTTGTCATCGGCGCCCAGCAGGGTGGTGCCATCGGTGGTGATGAGATCCTGCCCCAGATAGTTTTTCAGGAAACGGTAGTCACGGATGGCGAGCACTTCGTCACCCTTGCCAAGGCAGATGTCGCCGCCCTGATAGTTCTCGATGATCTGCACCACCACGTGCTCCGCCTCGTAGTCGGCGGTGTCCATGTGGGCAATCAGGCCGATGGCGGGGGCGTCCGGCTGGTTGCCCGGCAGGCAGCCGGTGAGGTAGCCGTGCTCATCGAGGGTGACTTGGGTCAGCCCCAGCGCTTGCATCTCGCCTTGCAGGGCCCGGGCAAAGATCAGCTGGCCTTCGCTGCTGGGGCAGGCAGGATTGGTCTCATCGGAGCGGGTATGAAAAGTTACGTAACGCAGAAAACGCTCAAGCAGGGTATCCATTAGTCAGCCTCCGGTTGTGAGCGGTTATTGTGGCCAATTCGTACGGTGCACTCATTGCGTCAGCGCAGGTTTTTCCGATTTTTTGACGCGCAGCGCGGCGGTGCGCTGAATGGTTGTCGGATACCCGTGGCGTGCTGATGCGCATAAAATGTGGCGTTATCGTGATATTTAGGCGTTTGTGGTGGGGGTGAAATTCCCCTCAGCCACCGTACAGCAAGGGGTCAGCCTTGCTGTGTCGTTTTAACACACTTTTCAAGGGGAAATCGCCGCATCGCATCACCAGTGCCACCCCAGAGCCCGCCTGCCCGCCAGCAAGATTTCATCCCTTGGTTAAAAGGGGATTTTGAGCACTCTTTTTTATTGTCACTGCCTGCGGTAAGTGTGTACACTCCGCGCCGATCCAAGGGCAACTCTGAAGCAGGCAGCGCCGCCAGATACCTGACCGATCGTACGCCTATAGGGCGAGGCACGCAGCAACGACAGACACTGCTGGGGTATGGTTTCTTTAATACCGGTTAGGCTCCGGTATCAGGGAGAGCAACAGACTCTCATTATTCATTTGACCGAGTGGGCCAACGGCTCATCATCTTCCCTTGTCATGGGCGGTCACTGGATGTGAGCTGGGCTGTGGTTGTTGTCGTCTATCAACACGCATACGTGCTGGCGTCTTCGCTTCTCTTCCTTGAAACCTTCTCCTTCTGTCGTGATGGCTGCCGAATGATGAACTGACGGCGTGGCTGATGTCGTCTGTCATCAAAGTAGCGCGGCGCCCCGTTTAAGGTGGCACCGTATACCGTTGAGCTTGATGTAAAGCCACCAGCCCCACATCAAGACTCGTTACTTCCCAAAATCCACCAGACAGCGTTGGCTTGCCACGATGTAAAGAAAGAGGGTCTGGATGTGATAGAGGGTAACGAAGGCGACTTCTGGTCGCTCATTTGCGAGGCATAGCCCATGACTAACTGGTCCAGCAAGGACTCCTTGAAGGTCTACAACGTTCCCTACTGGGGTGCGGGTTTTTTCAATATCAATGACGCCGGTCAGGTGACCGTCGCCCCCGACAAATCACGCCCTGGCGCGCATATCGTCATCTCTGATGCCATCGAACAGCTGCGCCAGTCCGGGCTGACCACCCCTGTGTTGCTGCGCTTTCCTGACATTCTCAAAAGTCGGGTCGATGCACTGTTCAACGCCTTTGGTCAGGCCATCGAGAAGTCAGGCTATCAAGGGGAGTACCTCTGTGTTTACCCGATCAAGGTAAACCAGCAGCGTCGCGTCATCGAGACCATCAGCCAGTCCTACAGCGACAAGCCCCGGCTTGGCCTGGAAGCCGGTTCCAAACCGGAATTGCTGGCCGTGCTGTCCCATCACCATGCCAAAGGCTCGGTGATTGTCTGCAACGGTTACAAAGACCGCGAATATATCCGCCACGCCCTTTTGGGCAACCTGATGGGCCACAAGGTCTACATCGTGGTGGAGAAGCCCTCCGAGCTTGAGATGGTGCTGGACGAGTCAGCTCGCCTCAACATCAAGCCCAACATCGGGGTGCGCGCCAAGCTCGCCTCCACTGGCTCCGGCATGTGGGAGTCAAGCGGCGGCTCCATGTCCAAATTTGGTCTGTCCGCCTCCCAGATCCTGGCGCTGATCGAGCGTTTGCGCAGCCTGGACAAGCTGGATTGCCTGCAACTGCTGCACTTCCATCTGGGCTCCCAGATCGCCAACATCCGCGACATTCAGGGCGGGATCCGCGAGTGCGGCCGTTTCTATGCTGAACTGCGTCGCCTCGGTGCCAACATTGAGGTGGTGGACGTCGGCGGTGGTTTGGGTGTGGACTACGAGGGAACCCGTTCCCAGAGCCACTGCTCCGCCAACTACAGCCTCTCTGAGTACGCCAACAACGTGGTGTGGGGCATCGGCGATGTCTGCCGCGAGTTCGATCTGCCGCACCCCACCATCATCAGCGAATCTGGCCGTGCCCTGACCGCTCACCACGCCGTGCTGGTTACCAATATCATTGGTGCCGAAGGGGTGGAGATGAACGACATCAGCGCGCCGGAGCAAGGTGCACCGACCATTTTACAGAACATGTGGAAAGGCTGGCTGGATCTGCGTAGCGAAGATCCCTCCCTGCTGGAGATCTTCCACGACTCGGTGGCTGATCTGGGTGATGTGAATACCCAGTACACCATGGGTCTCTTGAACCTTGAGCAGCGTGCCTGGGCCGAGATGCTGCACCAGAACACTTGTCTGGCGCTCAAAGAGCTGCTCAACCCGGTCAACCGCAACCACCGTGCGCTGGCTGACGAGCTGAGTGAAAAGCTGGCCGACAAGTGCTTTGCCAACTTCTCCCTGTTCCAGTCGCTGCCAGATGCCTGGGGTATCGGTCAGGTGTTCCCGGTGATGCCGCTGGCAGGTCTGGATCGTCCACTTAGCCGTCGCGGCATTCTGATGGACATCACCTGTGACTCTGATGGCCAGGTCGAACATTATGTCGACGGTCTGGGGGTCGAGAGCACCCTGCCAATGCCACAGTACGAAGCACATGAAGAGTGCCATGTTGGCTTCTTCCTGGTGGGGGCTTATCAGGAGATCCTGGGGGATTTGCACAACCTGTTCGGTGATACCCACTGCGCGGAAGTGTGGCTTGATGACGAAGGCAAGATGGACATTCGCAACGTAGTGCGCGGCGACACCGTCGATCAGCTGCTGCGTTACGTCAACATTGACCCTGCTGATATCCGTGAGAGCTATCAGCGGATCGCGTCCCACCCGGCGCTGGATGAGGCAACCCGTAAAGCCCTGCTCGACGAGCTGGAGCTGGGACTGCAAGGTTATGCCTATCTGGAAGACGAGTAAGCGACCGTGCCTTGCTCCCCATCAGCCTGATGGGAACTCAACCAAGAGGGAGGCCCATGCCTCCCTCTTGGCATTATATCCCCCCGCCTTACTCGCCATTTTTGCCGCAGTTCAACACATCAGAGCACCTTATCGCCGCAAGATGAGGTATCTTATCCCCCGATTTCATCCATCAGACGGATACAGAGACAACACATGATCATCAAACCCAAGGTTCGCGGCTTTATCTGTACCACCACTCATCCGGTCGGTTGTGAAGCCAATGTTCGTCGCCAGATTGCCTATACCCAGGCTAAGGGCACCCTCGAAAATGGCCCTAAAAAAGTGCTGGTGATCGGTGCTTCTACCGGTTACGGCCTGGCCTCCCGCATTGCCGCTGCCTTTGGTAGTGGCGCCGCTACCCTCGGCGTTTTCTTCGAAAAAGCTGGCACTGAGACCAAGACTGGCAGCGCGGGCTGGTACAACTCTGCGGCCTTCGACAAGGCTGCCAAAGAGGCGGGCCTCTATGCCAAGAGCATTAACGGCGATGCCTTCTCCAACGAGTGCCGTGCCAAGGTGATCGAGCTTATCAAGCAGGATCTGGGTCAAATTGATCTGGTGGTTTACTCGCTGGCCTCCCCGGTGCGTAAAATGCCGCAGACCGGTGAAGTGGTGCGCTCTGCCTTGAAACCGATTGGCGAGGTCTACACCACCACCGCTATCGATACCAACAAGGATCAGATCATCACCGCCACCGTCGAGCCGGCCAATGAAGAAGAGATCCAGAACACCATCACAGTGATGGGCGGTCAGGATTGGGAGCTGTGGATGGCAGCCCTGCGTGATGCAGGCTTGCTGGCTGACTGCGCCAAGTCGGTGGCCTACTCATACATCGGTACCGACCTGACCTGGCCAATCTATTGGCACGGTACCCT
>JBOFSK010000117.1:0-4086 GCA_051651505.1 Aeromonas sp. | reverse complement strand
CTACTTCGGGTGAGAAGAAATGTGACATACAGACAGTGTTTCCAAGACATTGAAGAGAAATGAATCCAGCCATGCTCTGTTTGCTGACAGTCAAGTTTGTCTCGGGTATGCAGGGATTTTTTGATCTCTTTACGACCACCACAGGGGAGCGTGGTGACTTTCAGGTAATACCAGATGCCGTGGGGACTGAGCCAGAGATTCATCGATGAGCTCCTTATCGTCCACACAAAGTGGATGACCAAGGGCGTTAGGAAGCTAACTTATTGAATTGCAGAAACAAGTGGTGGCCCTACCAGCCACATCCCGGCACTCGAGTCCCCCACCTTGGCTGCTACCTTCCGGTCCTGACCAGGTCGACGGGTTATCAATGCGAGAGGACCAATAGGACCACCGGCGAGGAGAATAGGCAAACCGGCTTCTCAATGCAACGATTTTTTGCCTTTCAATAGTTCGTTTGCCTTATTTTTCAACAATCTGCCGAATGGATCAGCTAAACAGCATAAATTTGGTGCCGACCAGCAGCATCAACAAGGCAAATCCCTGTTTAAGACGTTTTGCAGGTAGCCGGTGCGCCAGTTTGGCACCGAGCCGGGCAAATTGGGTACTGGTCAGCACAATGCCCAGCAGGGCGGGCAGATAGATGTAACCAACACTCCACTTGGGCAGATCAGCATGGCCCCAGCCGGCATAGAGGTAACTCAGGCTACCCGCCAGGGCGATGGGGATACTGCATGCTGCCGACGCAGCCACGGCATTGCGCATCGGCACACTATTCCAACTCAGATATGGGACGGTAAGGGAGCCGCCGCCGATGCCAAACAGTGCCGACATCCAGCCGATAAGGGTACCGGCGATGCCGGTGCCGAGCGACCCTGGCATATGGCGCTCCGCCTTGGGTTTGAGATTGAGCCCCATTTGCAGGGCCATGCTCCAGGCGAAACAGCCGATGATCACATTGAGGATACTGGCACTGAGCACATTGGCTGTCATGCCGCCGAACCAGGCACCGATCAGCATGCCCGCCCCCAAACGGCGGAACATTATCCAGTTAACAGCGCCGACCTGCTGATGGGCCCGCAGCGAGCTGACGCCCGTAAAGATCATGGTCGGCAGCGAGGTGCCAAGCGCCAAGTGAGTGATGATCTCGGGCTCAAACCCCATGGTGCGAAAGCTCACCACCAACACGGGCACTATGATGAGGCCACCACCGATCCCGAATAATCCTGCCAACAAACCCGCGAAGGCGCCCAGCAGGAGATAACCCATAAACAGCATAAACATTCCTGTCATCAACGAAAAATGGCCACAATGGCTCGACCACAGATCGATATCAGCATGAAAAAAAAAGATGGCGCCAGGGCCATCTCTTCATTTTGCCGGTTAGTTCAAGGGGATAGAACCGTCCATCACCTTGTAGAAAGCTAGCACCGCACACCCAAGCAGGGCCGCCGTCATCCCCTGTTCCAGCCGGTTGAGACCGCGCAGACCGTGGTGCTGACGCGCCTTCCAGTAGATGAAGATACCCGGACTATAGAGCAGCGCCACCAGCAACAAATACTCCACCCCGGCGGCATATACCAGCCAGCAACCATAGCCAGTTGCCACCAGCGCCAGCATCAGATCCCGTTTGCGCTGATGAGGTTGGCCCTGATAGGTCTCCCCTTTCAATGCCAGCTTCAGGCCATAGGCACCCGAGAAGACGTAGGGCACCAGCGCCGCCGAGGTGGCGATATTCACCAGCGCCAGATAAGTACTGCTCTGAAAGTAGATGATGATCAGGAACAGTTGCACCATGCAGGTTGAGCACCAGAGTGACACCTGCGGTGAGCCGTTCTTGTTCTCCTTGGCAAACCAGCTCGGGAAAACCCCGGTCTTGCCGGCAATATAGGGCACCTCAGCAGCCAATACAGTCCAGCTGAGCAGTGCCCCCATCACTGACACCACCAAGCCAATATTGATAAGCCAAGCGCCCCAGGGGCCGACTACCGCTTCAAGGATCATGGCGGTGGAAGGGTTCTTCAGCGCAGCCAGCTGAGGCTGGCTCATCACCCCAAGGGAGAACAGGGTCACCATCACGTAAAGTGCCAACGCACCGAGTAACGCGATCACTGTGGCACGCCCCACATCTTTACGATGACGGGCACGAGCAGAGACCACCACGGCCCCTTCAATGCCAATAAAGACCCAGAGCGTTACCTTCATGGTGGATTGAACCTGATCCATCACCGAGCCAAGTTCCATGTTGCTCTGGCCCCAGATATCCAGGGTGAAGGTGTCCAGATTGAACGCCAGCAGCACGGCGACACAGAAGACGATGAGCGGCACCATCTTGGCAATCGTGGTGACCATATTCACCAGCGCCGCGACTTGCACGCCACGCAGTACCAAGGCATGTACCGACCAGATCAGGAGAGAGG
The DNA here is from genome assembly GCA_051651505.1 of Aeromonas sp. GTDB lineage: Bacteria > Pseudomonadota > Gammaproteobacteria > Enterobacterales > Aeromonadaceae > Aeromonas. Next base: position 1,669 of record JBOFSK010000117.1, on the reverse strand, counting down.
CAAGCGTGATCGCCAGCGGGGTATTACCATCGCCAAAGATGACATTCTCCGGTGTGTCAAAGAAGTAGCTCAGGGCACTGAACACCACAATGGCGTAGGAGACGTTGGCCAGCAGCTGGCAAAGCCAGTAGCCCCAGGCCGCGTTAAAACCGATAAAATCACCGAAACCGGCTTTGGCATAACTGAAGATACCACCATCGAGATCGGGGCGGCGCATGGAGAGGCTCTGATACACCAGCGCGAGACAGATCATCCCCACACCTGTGATAGCCCAGCCTAGGGCGATGGCCCCGGCGCTGGCGTGAGCGGCAATATTTTGTGGCAGACTGAAGACCCCGGCGCCGACCATGGAGCCGACCACCAGCGAAATGAGGGCGCCAAGCCCTAGTTTCTTGTCCATTTCAATCCTGTTTATTTAGGCGGCGGCTGAGCGTCCGTATTCACACTGCGCGCAATATGGGAGGGGTTAGAGATCCTGACCCCGTGAAAAAGGCCGCAACTATATTGCATGACTATTCCGATCGCAATCCCATGCGATGTCAATCATGCATAGCCTTGACCATGCGCAATTTTACAGCACTGACCCCGCGAGCCTGTGAGCTGGCTCAAATTAAACAAGACCCATTGATCTTTATGATTTTTCTGGCGCAAGGATCGAACCCTGTTGCATTCAGATGCATCATCACTTCGATGTGCTGAAAATAAGCCCCTGCATAAAAACACCCGGTAACAACACCCTGGCCTGCTCGGTCAATCCCTATAAACGCAAGCCCCCATCCAGCTCTATCATTCGCCCCGACAGGTAGTCGTTGGCAAGAATAAAGCTCACCGTTTCGGCCAGCTGCGACGCCTCGCCCAGGGCACCAACCGGAATGGCCTGCTGCATCCGCGCCATCGCCTCCGGCTTCATCCCTGCCGTCATCTCGGTGGCAAACACCCCGGGGGCGATCCCCATCACCCGAATACCGTGGCGGGCCAACTCCCGCGCCCAGGTCACCACCAGCGAAGCGACCCCCGCCTTGCTGGCGGCATAGTTGCTCTGACCCATATTGCCGGCGCGGGCAATGGAGGAGATGTTGATGATAACCCCCCCCTGCCCCCCTTGCGCCATCAGCGCCGCCCCTTCGCGACCGCAGAGGAAGGTTCCGGTGAGGTTGACATCAATCACACTCTGCCACTGGGCCAGCGTCATCTTCTCCACCAGCTCACCCTCTTTTACCTTGATCAGCATGCCGTCACGCAAAATACCGGCGCAGTTGATAAGGCCATGCAGCACGCCAAAGCGCCCCTTGATGGCGGCAAACGCGGCCTCGACCTCGGCTTCACTGGCCACATTGCAGACAAACAGCTCGCACTGGCTATCTTGATCGCACTGATCATTCTGACTGCGCACCATGGCGGCGGTCGCCTCCAGCTCGGCGCGATTAATATCGAGCAGCGCCAGCGTCGCCCCCTCGCCACCCAGGGCCAGCGCGATGGCGCGCCCCAGGCCACGTCCGGCGCCGGTAATAACGATGACCTTATCTTTGATATCCATCAATGCTCCTTGTAGCTGGCAGAGGGGAGATGCCTTGAAAAGAGGTGGCCCGTCAGGCGGGATCCTGTTTAGCCAGATAGAGTTCGACGATGCTGGAGAAATCCCGGCTCCCCTGCCCCTGGGCGGCATGCA
>JBOFSK010000116.1:0-1098 GCA_051651505.1 Aeromonas sp. | reverse complement strand
TGCGCGGTTTGGAGAGCTTGGTTTGCCCCACCACCAGGTACATCAGGCCGCACATGGCCAAGGAGCCGAAGATGGCGATGGCGCCGAGCGGCGACACCCACTTGGTCTTCACCTCGAACCAGAGCTGGCCCGGCACCGAGATAAGCACCCCGTGCTCCGGCGAGCGGGAGGTGGTCACCCCCTCCTGCCCATCCTTCACCGCCCGCCAGTAATCGGCGCCGGCAAAGCCGACCGCCTCTTTCTGCGCATCAGCGAAGCCGGGCGCGCTGAACAGCAGCAAGGCCGTCAGCAGCGCTGTCAGCCAGTGTCTCATTGGCCATCCTCCTGCTTACCTAGCTTAAGCTCCTTGCCTCTGCCATCGTGAGGTTTGCTGGCGTCGCGATAGAGTGCCTGCTCATCCGAGCCCCAACCCGCATGAGGGGCACCGCGATAAGCAACCCGCTCGCGGAAGATATCGGAGATCACCTGCGCATCCCCCGCCAGCAGTGCCTTGGTGGCGCAGAGCTCGGCACACATGGGCAGCTTGCCCTCGGCGATGCGGTTGGCACCGTACTTCTGGCGTTCCGCTTCGCTGTGATCCTCTTCCGGGCCACCGGCGCAGAAGGTGCATTTGTCCATCTTGCCCCGATCGCCAAAGGCGGCGGTTTTCGGGAACTGGGGCGCCCCGAACGGGCAGGCAAACAGGCAGTAGCCGCAACCGATACAGAGATCCTTGTTGTGCAGCACGATCCCGTCATCCGTCTGGTAGAAGCAGTCCGCTGGGCAGACCGCCATGCAGGGGGCATCGGTGCAGTGCATGCAGGCGACCGAGATGGAGGTCTCCCCCGGCAGGCCATCATTGAGGGTCACCACCCGGCGGCGCTGAATGCCCCACTCGAGGGCATCGTCGTTCTCGTTCTTGCACGCCGTCACACAGCCGTTGCACTCAATGCAGCGCTTGGTGTCACACATGAATTTCATTTTGGCCATGATCTCAGGCTCCTACTTTACGAAAGCGGCACAGGGTGACCTTGGTCTCCTGCATCTGGGTGACCGGGTCATAGCCATAGGTGGTGACTATGTTGACCGACTCCCCCAGCACATAAGGGTCAGACCCTT
>JBOFSK010000115.1:0-6359 GCA_051651505.1 Aeromonas sp. | reverse complement strand
GCCTGCAGGGTGCGCTGTACATCTACCGGATCGTATCTACTCTCTGCCAGCTCGCTATCGAGCCCCTCGAGGGTGAACATCTCCCGCCCGGTGCTTTTGGGGGCGGGGGCGGCGAAGTAGGGATGAGCCAGCAGTTTGGCGAGCAGCGGCGGGATAAGCTGGCCGCTGGCAGCCCATTTGCCACCAGCATCATAGTTGCCACCGTCTGGCTGATGGCGGCGATACCAGCCATCGAGCAGGGTGTTGGCCGGGCCGGTATCAAAACCATATACCCCGCCGGCGTTGCCCGGCAGTACCGAGATATTGGCGATGCCGCCGAGGTTTAGCACCACCCGCAGGGCGCCGGTTTTGGCAAACAGCGCCTGATGAAAGGCGGGCACCAAGGGTGCCCCTTGACCACCGAGGGCCATGTCCATGGTGCGAAAATCGGCCACGACATCGATGCCGGTGAGGGCCGCCAGCAGGGCAGGGTTGCCGATCTGCAGGGTAAAGCCAAGCTGGGGGCGGTGGCGGATGGTCTGGCCGTGGCTGCCGATGGCACGAATATCCGCTGGCACCCGCCCGGCCTTGGCCAGCAGTGCGTGGGTCGCGGCGGCAAACTCCCGGGCCACCAGGTTATCGGCGACCCCCATCCGATCAATTTCGTTTTCTCCCGGGGTGCAGAGATCGTGCAGCTCGCGGGCGGTCTCTGCCGGCCAGGGGTGGCAGAGGGCGGCCTCGACCCTTAGCACATCGCCGTCGAACATCACCAGCACGGCGTCGATGCCATCCATGCTGGTGCCTGACATCAGCCCGATATAACCCACCTTCATTCGATACTCCTCGGGCGATGGCCCCGCTTAATTGTCGCGACTATTGCGCTGGTTCTGGGCCAGTTGCAGCTCGGGGTTGTCGAGCTTGGCCAGTTGCGGCATCGCCAGCTTTTTGAAATTGGCCAGCTCGCGCCCGCTCAGGGTCTCGGCCTGCGGCAGGGTGAGGGTGCGCGGGTTTTTGTGAATACCGCCCACCACAAATTCATAGTGCAGGTGCGGGCCGGTGACCCGGCCGGTGCCACCGAGCGTGCCGATGGTCTGCCCCTGCTTGACTCGCTGGCCCTTGTTGACGCTGCGCTTGGTGAGGTGCAGGTATTTGGTTACGTAGTTGCCGGCATGCTTGATAAAGACATAGTGGCCGTTGAACTGGTTATAACCGGCCGCCACCACGCTACCTGAGCCTGCCGCCATGATGGGGGTGCCCACCGGCGCCACATAGTCGATGCCGTTGTGGGGGCGGATCTTGCCGGTCACCGGATGGAGGCGGCGCGGGTTGAAGTTGGAGCTGATGTATTTGAAGTTGACCGGCGCGCGCAGAAAGCTTTTGCGCATTGCCTTGCCTTCTGGGGTGTAGTAGTTGCCATCTTCATTGAGCACGGCGCGATAGACACTCCCCTGATTGACAAACTCGGCGGCCAGAATATCGCCAGAGGCGACCCGTTCGTCGTCGCGAAATTTATCTTCATAGACCACCCGGAAGCTGTCCCCCGGCTGTAAATCCTGAGCAAAATCGATGTCCCAACCGAAGATGGCGGCCAAATCCATGATCTGATCTTCGGTCATCCCCGCCTCGGCGGCGGCACCCCAGAAGCTGGAGCGGATCTCCCCCTGGTTGACCCGCTCACGGGTATCGAGGGCAATCTTGACGTTGCGGGCAACAAATTCCTCATCCTTGCGAATGACCTTGAGGGCCTGCTCCAGGCTATGTGGGTAATAGAGGCTATACAGTTCGCCCTGCTCAGTGAGCTTGAAGGTGAGCTCTTGACCCGGCTTGAGCAGGCGCAGCGTGGCGGTGTTATCGAGCTGATCGATCAGGTGCAGATCAGTGGGGTTTAGCCCCAGCCGCTGGAAAATGAGCCCCAGGTTGTCGCCGCTGCGCACCTTTACCTGTTTGCTGACATGGCGCGGCGTGGGTGGCTGGACGGGCAGACGGGTCTGGGCCAGCAGATCATCAGCCTCGACCAAGGTGGGGATCGCCCGTTCGTTGCCGTTGTCATCGACTCGGGTTGCCACCGCCTGTTCGCTTGGCCAGACTGCCAGCATCATCACCATGATGCTCAAGATCAGCACCAGCTTGCGGTGCCAGTGGGGAAGGGAATTAAAGGTATGCCAAATAACCATGGGATGCAGATGAAGTCGGGCAGAATGGCGGGATTTTACAGCCTTTCCAATTGGCCCGCCATTCCAGTAATATGTTTGGCCCTGTGGAATCGTGATGGAGAGTCAAAAAATGTCCCAGCTCGAGGTGGCGCTAGCCGAGATCAAGCGTGGAGCGGAAGAAATTCTGGTTGAAGAAGAACTTGTCGCCAAGTTGAAGGAAGGGCGCCCGCTGCGCATCAAGTTGGGCATGGACCCGACGGCCCCTGACATTCACCTGGGTCATACCGTGATCCTCAACAAGCTGAAGACCTTCCAGGATCTGGGCCACGAGATCATCCTGCTGATCGGCGATTTCACGGCCATGGTGGGTGACCCCTCCGGTAAGAACAGCACTCGTCCGCCGCTCTCTGAAGAGGCCATCAAGCACAACGCACTCACTTATGCCGAGCAGGCGTTCAAGATCCTCGATCCCGCCAAGACCCGTATCGAGTACAACTCCAGCTGGTTGGGTGAGCTGGGGGCGACCGGCATGATCAAGCTGGCGGCCAAGCAGACCGTGGCCCGTATGATGGAGCGCGACGACTTTAAAAAGCGCTACTCCAGCGGCCAATCTATTGCGATTCACGAATTCCTCTATCCGCTGCTGCAAGGCTATGACTCGGTTGCGCTGAAGGCGGACGTCGAGCTCGGCGGTACCGATCAGAAGTTCAACCTGCTGATGGGTCGTGAGCTGCAAAAAGATGCCGGCATGGCCGCCCAGTGCGTGCTGATGATGCCGCTGCTGGTGGGCCTTGATGGCGTCAAGAAGATGTCCAAGTCCGCTGCCAACTACATCGGCGTCCACGATGCCCCGAGCGAGATGTTCGGCAAGATCATGTCTATCACCGACGTGCTGATGTGGAACTATTACGAGCTGCTCTCCTTCCGTCCGCTGGCTGACATCGAGGGGTTCAAGGCGGGTATTGCCGCTGGCACCCTCAACCCGCGCGATGTGAAGATCTGGCTGGCTAAAGAGATCATCACCCGCTACCACGATGCAGCGGCGGCCGAAGCGGCCCATGAAGATTTCACCCAGCGCTTCTCCAAGAACGCCATGCCCGACGAAATGCCGGAAGTCGAACTGGTGCTGGAAGGGGAAGGTCTGGCCATCGCCAACCTGCTCAAGGATGCCGATCTGGTGGCCACCACCTCTGAAGCACTGCGGATGATCAAGCAAGGTGCAGTCAAGGTGGATGGCGAGAAGCTGGAAGATGGCAAGGCACTGGTCGGTGCCGGTACCGCCGTCTATCAGGTGGGCAAGCGCAAGTTCGCCCGGGTGACGGTTAAATAAGGACGGATCGTCAAGCCCGTTGTGACGGCTAATCCAGTCTGACCTGTCGAATATGAGAAGCCTCCCTTGCGGAGGCTTCTTGCTATGTATGGTTGCTGCAGGCCACTCAGACCGCGGGTGGTGTTAACGAGCCAGCTGGACCGTCGCACGAGTGCGGGCCGGTTGCGGGTTTAATTTAGGTGGGGGCATACAGGCTAATTTCAGGCGCAGCCATTCGCGCCACAGCAGCCAGCAGAGCGGCAGGGTGAGCAGCAGCACGGTGGCGGGCTGGGCCATCAATACCCCATCACGGCCCCATTGCTGGGGCAGCAGGAAGATAAGTGGCAGCAGCAGCAGGGTTTTGGCAATCGAGATGATCAGCGCCTGGCGAGTACGGGCCATGGATTGCAGCAGCACGATGCCGAACATGATGATCCCCTCCAGCGGAATGGCGCTAAGGTTGAGGGTCAGGCTGCTGATGGCGGCGGCCAGCAGGTCGGGGTCGCTATCGCCGGTATAGAGCATGGCGACTTGTCTTGGCAGCAACTGGATGGTGAGCCACACCGCCATGCCGTAAATAAAGGTAATCTTGAGCCCCATCTCCATCAGGAATGTGAGGTCGCGGTGGCGCTGGGCCCCTGCCGCCTTGCTGATCAGCGGCTGAATACCGAACGCCAGCCCTTGCAGGATCACGATAAAGACCGCCTCGGTGTAACCGGCCACGGTAAAGCCCGCCAGATCCGTCACATTGCCATGCACCATCAGCTGACTATTGTGCAGCATCAGCAACAGGCCGAGATTGAACTGGGCGATCAGGCTTGGCAAACCACTAAACAGCAGGCTTGGCATGGCGGGTAGGGTGGGTATCAGATCGCGCCAGCGCAGCCGCAGGCGGGCATAGGGGGTAAAGAAGTAACCCAGACCGATCAGGCTCACTATCCCTTCGGCGATCAGGGTCGCCTGGGCCGTACCTATCAGTCCGCGTCCCAGTTTGGCCACCATCACATAGTTGAGGATGATGTTGAACACGGCGCCGCTGCTCACCAGCACCATCGCCAGTTTCGGGCGGCCATCGTTGCGCAGCAGATAGGGCACCGCCAGATTGCTGGCCAGCAGCAGGGTACCGCCGCCGATCCAGGTGAGGTAGTCGCTCGCCTGCTGCCAGGTGTCGGTGCCCTGCTCGATCCCCAGTCCCAGCAAGATATCGATGTGGGAGTGATAGAGCAGTGCCGGTGCAATCACCCCGAGCCCGGCCAGCAGCCAGAGGGCATTGACCAGCGCCTGACGGGCCAGCTTGTGGTTTTTCGCCCCTTGCTGAAAAGAGATGGCGGTAGCGGCACCCATGCTGATCATAGCGGCCAGACCGATCAGCACCATGATGATCGGATAGACCAGATTGATCCCGGCGAGGCCAGCGGCGCCAACAAAGTGGCCAACGAAGATGCCGTCAATCAGGTAGTAGGCCCCTGAGACCAGCATGGCGAGGATTGAGGGGAGGGCATAAGCCCAGAAGCGGCGGGTCATCGCCCGTTGGCGCAACGTTACATAGCCAAGCATATCTATTCTCTTGAGCCTTATTATTATTGAGGCTGACAGTCTAGATTAATATCTATTTGATGATAATCATGGTTTTACTTGATGGATTACTGAGTTCTATTCATTAATTGGGGCGGGTAGTGGGCTTTAAGCATGTCGATCAGGATGCGCAGGCCGCGGCTCAGTTGATGGCGGCTGGGATAGAAGAGATAGAAGCCGGCAAAGGTGGGACACCAGGGCTCCAGCACGGTGAGCAGTTTACCTTGCGCCACTTGTTGGCTCACCTCCTCTTCCAGACAGTAGGCGAGCCCGAGCCCCGCCTCGGCAGCCCCTAGATAAAGGGTCGGGGTGCTGGTGGTCAGTGGCCCGGTCACCTCGATCTCCAGCATGTTGCCATCGGCGGCAAAGGCCCAGCGATAATGATGGTGCGGGGTGAGGCGATAACCGATACAGGCGTGGCGACTCAACTCACTCGGGTGCGCTGGGGTACCGTGCTCGGCCAGATAGGCAGGGGAGCCCACCACCAAATAGCGCTGGGGCGGACCGAGCGGGATGCCGATCATCTCCTTGGGCAGCAGATCGCCATAAAAGATCGCCGCATCATAGCCATCTTCAATCAGCCGGGGCATCAGCTCCTGTTCCACCACCTCCACCTGCATTTTGGGATAACGGCGCAGATAGTCGATAAGCACCGGCGCCAGCAGACTCTTGATGGCACCGCGCGGGGCGCAGAGCTTGAGCCGCCCCACCGGTTCATCGCTATTGCGGGCCAACTCGCTGAGCGCGTCTTCCAGGGTATTGAGAGTGGGCAGTAGCTGCGCGAGCAGCCGTTGGCCCACCTCGGTCGGCACCACCGCACGGGTGCTGCGGTTGAGCAGCCGTACCCCCAGCCGCGCTTCCAACCCTTTCAGGCTGTGGCTGAGGGCGGAGGCGGAAACCCCAAGTTCAAGGGCCGCCTTGCTGAAGCTGCGGTGGCGGGCGACGGCGGCAAATACCGCCAGTTCGGCGAGATCAGTTCGGGTAATGGTCATTATCAATCAACAAAAAGGCACCAGCCCCAAGGGTACGCCAAGGACGAGTGCTGCACAATTCGTCTGGAACCCGCGCCGTTGTTGCGATCTTGTGAATAAGCGATTGAGGGAGCCAAGTTTATAAAAAGTTGATTTGTTACATAAAGGGGCAGTCACGGCACTTGCTATGTGATCCAGGTCGCTATAAAGATGGTCAGAATCAAACTTTTGTTTATTTATTAAAAATAACACTGTGAAAATTAGCGATCTTTATTTAAAGTCACGCCCTCAAACCAGAGGGGTGTTGCCAGGTGGTTAATTTTCTCGGCCCACTCCTTTAGTAACCGAATTTTACCCGCTCATTTGTTGCCA
>JBOFSK010000114.1:0-6832 GCA_051651505.1 Aeromonas sp. | reverse complement strand
GCACGGCGGGCACTTCGAGAATGGCGAGCAGCTCACCGGCGCCGAGGCGGGCATTGGGCAGCCTGAGCAGGGCGAGGAAGCTTTGCAGCAGCGGGCTCTCCTGACTCGCCGCCCGATCCGAGACCGCAAACGGGATCTGGCTGCGGGCCCCACTCTTTTCTTTACCAAAGACCGCCTGAATGTAAGGGCCGTAGCTGTTCACATCCGGCATCATCACCACCACATCTTTCGGGGTGAGGGTGGGGTCTTGCTCAAACAGCGCCAGCAGCCGGTCGTGCAGCACTTCGAGTTCCCGCATCGGGCTGTGACAGGCGTGGATCTGCAAGGATCCATCCGCCGGATCGATCGGGCTCTTGTGGTGGCTGCTGTCGAGATCGAACTGACCGGCGCCCCGTTCGGCCAACTCCAGCACATCTTTCTGGATGGCGCGCAGCAGGCTGACCTTGCCCTTGCCGTCTACCTCGTCGATATCGACGAAGGCCTCGATTTGCGGCACCTCCAGCTCCATCAGCTGATGCAGGTAGTCGCGCCCCAGCTTGCCCATGGAGGCCAGCAGCGGGTTGGCGGGGCCCTGCAGGGTGTCGATATCGGTGCCGGGTTTGAGCTTGGTTTCGAGGCGTGCCAGGGTTTTGCGATCCAGCAGATCCCCCCAGTAGTAGCGGCAGGGGTTGGTGACGAACAGGTGCACCTCCACCTCCGGCCGACTGCCGAGGGCCAACAGCGCCTCTACATAGCGCGGCGGCAGCGCCGAGATGCCGAACACAAACACCCGCTGGGGCAGGGCGCCCGGCAGATCGGCAGTGCGCGCCAGTTCGTGGATAAACTCCTCGTAGAGGTTGGCACGGTGGTAGCCGCTCGGAGAGAGCGCCAGGGTGCGGGCCACCAGTTCACGCCACAATTCTGGCTGCCAATCCTGGCCGCTCACCTCGGCCAACTCATTTCCCAATCCTTCCCCTTCTTCCCAGCGGGCGATCCAGTCCGGCCGGTAGACCAGATACTGGTCAAACAGATCCGCTACCTTCTGGCAGAGCTGCCACAACCGCACCTGTTCGGGATCCTGGGCAGGATCCTCCTCATCCCCACCACCCAGATAAGCGGCCCGTGGGGCAAAGGCGGGGCGCTCCAGCAAGGCAGGCAGAATGGTCATCAACTGCCAGCTCATGGAGCCTTTGTTGTAGGGACTCTGGCGCGGCACATCCGCCAGCACCCGGGTGAACATCTCCCAGATAAAGCTGGCGGGCAGCGGAAAGTCGATATTGGCGGCGATGCCGAAGGCGTTGGCCAGCTCCAGCTTGAGCCACTGGGCCATGCCTGGACTCTGCACCAAGATCTGCTCCCGATCGAAGGGGTGAGAGAGCGGAGCCTGCCGGATATGGTTGACCAGCAGCTCCTTGAGCAGATCCAGCTGATTGGAGTGGTAGAGGGTAAACATGAGCAACTCCCGCCAATGTACAAGAGGGGATGAGCGCCGGAAAAGGCGAGCCATCTCCGTCACGTCACAGGAGTGGGAATTGTCGGGGATTGGGGGGGAAGATGCAAACGGCGCTTTTTATCGCCACAGGCCCATGGCCGGCACATCAGGTGTGCTGGTGTTATCTACTGGTGTTATCTGCCGAGGTGGGGATATGGCCTCACCGGCAGCACCAAAAAAACCGGTGCAGTCGCACCGGTCAAAGGCATTTGGAATATCAATCTTCAGGGCATTACCAGCACTTGCCCAAGCGGTTATCCAGACTGAAGGCACCCGCACCGGCCGCTGCCAGGGCCAGGAAACCACCGGCCACCGAGAGGTTCTTCATAAACATGATCATCTGCATCTGATCGGCGGGTTGATAGTGGAAGAGCACCGCCGCCGCCACACAAAAACCGGCCAGCAGCAGCGACAGGGTCCGGGTAAAGAGCCCCAGCACGATGGCAAGGCCACCGCCCAGCTCCAGCAGGATCACCAGTGGCAGCAAGGCACCGGGTACCCCCATGGCTTCCATGTATCCTTGAGTGCCGGTGTAACCACCGATCTTGCTCCAGCCCGCGCTCACGAACATCAGCGCCAGCAGTACACGACCCGCCAGCAGTGCCATATCTTTCATTTTGTCCATCTTACTCTCCTTGTTTTTTGGTCAATTTAGTGCCGCCACTGACTCATCAGGGCAGGTCAAACAACAGTGCTTCGCAGGCATGGGTTGCCAGCAAATGCCATCTGGACTGATCACGACTGAGTACCCCGTCGCCGGGTCGAACCACCAGATCGTTGGCGGTCAGCTCTCCTGAAATGAGCTGCAGGTAGCCATGGTGGCCTGCCAGTGCCCATTCGATCGTCTCGCCCGGAGCCAGCTCCAGCCGCCAGATGCGGGCCTGCTGACGGATCACCAGGGATCCCGCTTCGCCATCCGGTGACGCCACCAGCGTCATGCCCGGTCTGGCCGCTATCTTCTGCTGCTGATAGCCCGGTGGTGTGCCGAACTCGCTGGGCTCGATCCAGATCTGCAACAGGGAGAGGGGGTCCGTCTGCGAGGGGTTGTACTCGCTGTGACGGATCCCGCTACCTGCACTCATTAACTGAAACTCCCCCGCCGGGATCTGCTCGGCATGGCCGAGGCTATCCTTGTGCGCTATGGTGCCGCGCAACACATAGGTGAGGATCTCCATGTTGGCGTGGGGGTGAGTGGCAAATCCGCCACCCGGCGCCACCTGATCCTGATTGATCACCCGCAGCACCGAGTGCCCCATCCACTGGGGGTCATAATAATGACCGAAGGAAAAACTGTGGCGCGCATCCAGCCAACCAAAATTGGCCTTACCCCGCTCCTCTGCGACCCTTAATTGCATCATGGTGTGCCGCTCCTCTCTCTAATCTCACGCAATGAAGAGGCGGGTGGCACTGCGTCAATGCGTCATGGCATCCGGTCGCGGCCAACTCCCCTTAGCAAACGTATAAGTTATTCAAATTTAATGGCTATCTTTTTCTGGTTTAACCCCCTTTGCGGGCCATGGCACAAGGGGTAAATGGGATTTTCAATGGGCTTTACAACCCCGTTTAGCCATGAAACAAATACTAGAACCCCTTGGCTTGGATTGTTAGCGAGATAAACTGGCAAACATATTCAAAAAAATTGAAGGTAATGGATGGCCAAGGAATCGAACAAGGAGCGGGCGCTGACCCTGGAGGCAATCCGGGTGCTGGACGCCATCGACCGCCGTGGCAGCTTTGCGGCGGCGGCCGACGAGCTGGGTAAGGTGCCCTCGGCATTGAGCTATACGGTGCAGAAGCTGGAAGATGAACTGGATGCCATGCTGTTTGACCGCAGCGGCCATAGAACCAAGTTCACCCCGGCGGGACGGATGCTGCTGGAGCGAGGCCGGGTGCTGCTGGAAGCGGCCGACCATCTGGTGGGCGAGACCCGGGCGCTGGCCCGTGGTTGGGAGACCGACATCACCATTGTCGTCGACGCGCTGGTGCCGGCCCAGATGCTCTACCCGCTGGTGGCGAGACTGGCGGAGCAGACCGACACCCGGCTCAGGTTGCGCACCGAAGTGCTGGCCGGCAGCTGGGAGTGTCTGGAAGATGGCCGCGCCGATCTGCTGATCTCTGCTATTTTGCCCAATATCTCAATGACCGGGATCAAGCACCAACGACTAAAAGAGGAGGTGATGCTCTATGTCGCCCACCCGGATCACCCTCTGCATCGGGAACCCACCCCCTTGGCCGATGAGACCTTGACCCGTTATCGGGCCATCGCGATCGCCGATTCAGCGCAGCGCCGGCCGACGATCACCTATCGCTTGCTGGATAAGCAACCCCGCCTGACCGTCAGCACCATGGCTGAAAAACGCGATGCGCTGTTGGCCGGGATCGGTTGTGGCACCATGCCGCACAGCTGGATCGCAGAGGATATTAAAGCCGGACGACTCAAGGTGATCAGCCCTGAGTATCGGGATCAGCTGGAGATTGTGCTGGCTTGGCGACGCGACAGCATAGGTAAGGCCAAAAGCTGGTTGATGCGAGAGATCCCCGCGCTGTTTAAGAGCGATCAAGGGTAAACGGGCGGTTGTGGTTATCAGCAACAACGACAAGGGGAGCCAGTGGCTCCCCTTGTTGTGCACACATGGCGCTGATGGCCTTTACTGGTTGGCGTCGGCGAACTGCTTCATCGCTTCGGCGTGCTTGGTCATGCCAGCAGCACGCTCGCTGAGGTGCTTGATAAACGCCGCCTTCTTGGCCGGGTCTTCAATTCGGTCATAACGTTGCTGCAGCTTGGCCTGGATCTGCTCCGGGGTCATATCCTGCATCTTGGTCATCTTGTTATGGCGGCCACCGTGGTGTTTGCCGCCTTGCATGGCGCCGCCATCCATTTGGCAATCCATCGGGCAATTCATCATGGCACCGGGTTGGCCGGTGGGCGCAGCTTCACTGGCGGCATAGGCCCCCAGCGGCAGGCCAAGGATCAGGGTGGCAGTCAGCAGGGTTTTAGTCAGCTTGTTCATGGTCTCTCTCCGGTTGGGATAATGCGGTTCGGCGCGCTTGCCTTGCCCTTAAGTAAACACCGACTAAGTGTCTGAACTTTGCCAACATCAGCCTTTTTTGTAGCAGAGTGTGGCAGGTGGCTGATCTGGCACACTTTGGCACAAACCGCCGGGCGGATTTTCGTATACTCGGGCCAACGCCAAGCAGGGGAGGTATTCATGAACCAAGGCAACACCCACATTCTGGTGGTCGATGACCACAGCGAGATCCGCGATCTTCTGAAGCGCTTTTTGGAACAGCATGGCCTGCGAGTCAGCTGCGCCCGGGATGGTAAAGAGATGAAGCGGCTGCTGGAGGAGCGGGAGTTCGATCTGTTGGTGCTGGATCTGATGATGCCCGGTGAAGATGGCCTGACCCTCTGTCGTGAGCTGCGGGTCAAATCGAATCTGCCCATCATCATGCTCACCGCCATGGGGGAAGAGACCGACCGGATCATCGGGCTGGAGATGGGGGCCGACGACTATCTGGCCAAACCCTTCAATCCGCGCGAGCTGCTGGCCCGCATCAAGGCGGTGATGCGCCGCTCCCAGACTGAGCCTCAAGCGCCGGCCCAAACCCTGACCCGGGATCTGCGCTTTGATCGCTGGTTGCTCGACATCAATCGCCGGGAGCTGGTCGATGAAGATGGGGTAGGCTTGAGCCTCTCTACCGCCGAGTTTGATCTGCTCAAGGTATTTCTGGATCGGCCGCAGCGGGTGCTGAGTCGGGATCAACTGCTGGATCTGGCCCGTGGCCGGGAAGCCGCCGCCTTTGACCGCGCCATCGACACCTTGGTGAGCAGGCTGCGCCGCAAGCTGGAGCGGGATCCCAAGAATCCGGTGCTGATCAAGACCATCTGGGGGGGCGGTTATATGCTCTCCACCGATGTGACGCAGGTATAAAGGATGGCTAGTTTGCGCAAACGATGGGCTCCCAGTTGGCCCAAGGGGTTGACCGGCCAGATCATTCTGGTGGCGCTGGCCGGGCTTATTCTGATCCAGCTGCTCAGCATCCAGATCTACCGCTCGGATCGGGAAGAGGCGCTCGGCTTCGTCAACAGCCGTAACGCCATGCAGCGGATCATCTCGGTGGTGCGGCTGCTCTCCCTCTCTCCTCCCTCTCTTTATGACGAGATCCTCAAGGCGAGCCGCAGTGAAACTCTGCTGTTGCGCCTTAGCAGTGAACCGCTGCAGCCCGACAATCGCAGTCCGCGCTTTGAGCAACTGGTGCGCTCGCGGCTCAACTATCCGGCCAATCTGGCGGTCGAGATCAGCGCCGAGCTGAAAGAAAATGCCCAGCGCAGCAAGGCGTGGGAGCATCACGCCCGCATGATGCGGGATCGCAAGGGGCCGCCGCCGCCACGGGATATGCGGCTCTATGGCTCCATCGAACTGCCCCAGGGGGGTTGGCTGCAGTTCAGCTCGCTGGTGGACAAAGAGGTGGGGAGTTGGTCATGGCAGACCACCCTCAACCTGATGCTGGTCGCCAGCTTGGTGATCGGGCTGATGGTGCTGCTGTTTCGCCGTGCCACCCGCCCCCTCAAGCAACTGGCTGCCAATGCTGAACGACTTGGCCGGGGGGAGGATATTGAACCGCTTACCGAGGCGGGGCCGACCGAGATCCGCGAATCTATTCAGGCCTTTAACCGGATGCACACCCGGCTCGACCGCTTCGTGCAGGACAGAACCCGGATGCTGGCGGCCATCTCCCACGATCTGCGCACCCCCATCACCAGCCTGCGGCTGCGCACCGAGTTTTTGGCCGATGGCGAGGACAAGGATCGCATTCAGCAGACCTTGCAACAGATGGAGCAGATGCTGGCGGCGACCCTCAGCTTTGCCCGCGAAGAGGGGGAGCAAGAGGCCACCCGCGAGCTGGATCTGGTCAGCCTGCTGGTCAGCCTGTGCGATGACTATGCCGATACCGGCCAGCCGGTCACTTGTCTGGCACAAGGCAAAGAGGTCTACGCTTGCCGGGCCAATACCCTGCGCCGGGTGCTGCAAAACCTGATCGGTAATGCCATCAAATATGCCGGCAGCGCCGAAGTGTCGCTGGAACGCAACAAAGACGAGCTGGTGATCCGGGTCTGCGACAATGGGCCTGGGATAGATCCCGCGCGGCTGGAAGATGTGTTCAAACCCTTCGTGCGGCTCGATGAGGCCCGCAACACCGAGTCGGGCAGTGTGGGACTTGGGCTCTCTATCGCGCGCACCCTGGTCCATCAGCACGGCGGCGAGCTGGTCCTGCTCAATCGACCACAAGGAGGGCTGGAGGCGCGGATCAGCCTGCCGCTGTAAGCGAGGGCCCAAGCCCGATGACCGCGACGGCTGA
>JBOFSK010000113.1:0-11924 GCA_051651505.1 Aeromonas sp. | reverse complement strand
GCCGAGCTGTGGGATCGCACGTTGGCCGAGGTGAGCGCGGCCGGTGACAACACCATCGTCTTCACCAACTTCGTCGATTTTGACTCCTCTTACGGCCACCGTCGTGACGTGAAGGGTTACGCCGATGCGCTGGAGTATTTTGACTCTCGCCTGCCCGAGCTGTTCGAGCGGCTGCAAGAGGGGGATGTGGTGGTGCTGACCGCTGACCACGGTTGTGATCCCACCTGGGCCGGCACGGATCACACCCGCGAATATATTCCGGTGGTGTTTTTCGGTAAACCAGTCAAGGCCGGCTCTCTCGGGCGGCGCGACACCTTTGCCGATATTGGCCAGAGCATTGCGGCGTACCACGGTCTGCCCAAACTGGCATACGGTACCAGCTTCTTGTAATTTACCCGCCCGCCACTTTGCTGGCGGGCAATTGATACAACAATAAAACTCAACCAGTGTGAAGGAATCAAGAGAATGGCAACTCCTCATATCAATGCAAAAGATGGCGCCTTTGCTGATACCGTACTGATGCCGGGCGACCCCCTGCGTGCCAAGTACATCGCCGAAACCTTTCTGGAAAACGTCGAGCAAGTCTGTGATGTGCGCAGCATGCTGGGCTTTACCGGTACCTACAAGGGGCGTCGTATCTCAGTGATGGGCCACGGCATGGGTATCCCATCCTGCTCCATCTACACCAAAGAGTTGATCACCGAGTATGGTGTCAAGACTCTGATCCGCGTGGGCTCTTGTGGCGCAGTGCGTCCAGACGTGAAATTGCGTGACGTGATCATTGGGATGGGCGCCTGTACCGATTCCAAAGTAAACCGTCAGCGCTTCAAGGATCATGACTTCGCCGCCATCGCCGACTTCGAGTTGGTTGCCAATGCGGTGCAAGCAGCTAAAAACAAGAACATTCCGGTGCGGGTTGGTAACCTCTTCTCCGCCGACCTGTTTTATAACCCGGATTTCGCCATGTTTGACGTGATGGAAAAATACGGCATTTTGGGGATTGAGATGGAAGCGGCCGGTATCTACGGTGTGGCTGCCGAGTTCGGGGCGCGGGCAATGACGATTTGCACCGTCTCCGACCATATCCGTACCGGTGAGCAGACTACCGCGGAAGAGCGTCAGTTGACCTTCAACGAGATGATCGAAATCGCACTGGATTCGGTACTGCTGGGCGATAACTAAGCGCACCCGCAACCCATTGATGGCAAACGGCGACCCTGGGGTCGCCGTTTTTTGATCGCTTGGGTGTACAGTGCTTACGTGCAGGGCTTGGGGCGCCTTGCCAGTGTCGGTGAGTCAGGTGGTCGGGGTATCCGCGGGAGGGGGGCTCTTTTTCTTGTGCTTGCGCACCCGCATGTAGTTGCGGCGCACCCCGTAGGAGATAAGCAGACCTGCCAGCAGGGCGACCAGCAACATCAGGCGCTGTTTTTCCTGGATGACTTTGAGCCGGGTATCCTGGTCCACTAACATCAGTTGCTCTTCAAGGGTGATGCGCAGGTAGCCGATGGTCTGATCGCCATCCTGGATCTCTTTGACAAACTGAATCCGTCCCTTGCCTTGATCTGGTAGTGACTTGTTGTCACTGCCAATGGGCAACAAATTTTCCAACGGAGCGGCTTGTTTTGACTGGGCGAGTGGAATGCCGCGGCTGTCATAGAGTGTGACATCGAAGATGTCGGGCTCCGCGGCCAGATCCTGGGCCAGCCGCTCCAGTTCGCGGTTGTTATCTTCTTTGACCCAGCGTTGCATGTCGCGAGCGGCATAGGCGACCAGTGCTTGGGCCCGGTGGCGGGCTTCGCGATGTAGCGAGGCCTGGCTCTCCCCTTGCATATGAATAAGCAGGCCGAGCACCCAGCATCCGAGCAGAATGCCGGTACCCAGGCTGAGAGCACGTTTGATGGGAAGATGACGCTGCACGGAGTAAGCCTCATGGTGACAAGGAGTGGCCGGATCTTGGCGCTTGCCTGTGCAAAAAGCAATACGCTACTCTGGGCCTGCATGGTTAACCCCCGCTCACCAAGGAAGGCGAATCCCTTATGTTGTTGTCCCAGCTTCCCCCTCTGTTATCCGATTGGTCTTCGTTGTTATCCGGCGCCCCTTATTGGCAGCTGACTGATAAGGCACTCGAGCCGGCAGATCGCCCCGTGTCGATGGCCTGGTTGGTGCTGTTTGGTAAGGGGTTAGATTGGTCCCATCTGGCGCGCCTGTCGCCACTGCTGGCACAGCATGGGCTGACTGTGAGCCTGTATCCTCCCGCCGAGGTGGTGGGCTCCCCGTTGCTGCTGCTTGGCTGTGATCGCTTCTCCCCCGAGCTGGTTGCCGCTCTTAAGGATGGCGAGTGGGAGATCGATCTCTGCCATCTGCCGGCACTGCCGACCCTGAGTGAACCCGGTTTGCTGGTGATGGATATGGACTCCACCGCGATCCGTATCGAATGCATCGACGAGATTGCCCGCCTTGCCGGGGTCGGCGAGCAGGTGGCGGCGGTAACGGCGGCGGCCATGGAGGGCAAGCTGGAGTTCTCCGACAGCCTGCGCAATCGGGTGGCGCTGCTGGCAGGGGCGCCGATCACCATTCTCGACGAGGTGGCCGCCAACATGCCGTGGATGCCCGGTTTGCAGTTGCTGGTCGATACCCTCAAGAGGGCGGGTTGGAAGGTGGCCATCGCCTCCGGTGGTTTTACCCGTTTTGCTGGCGCCTTGCAGCAGGCGCTGGGGCTCGATGCCATCTTCGCCAATGAACTGGCGGTGGAAGGGCAGCGACTGAGCGGCAAGGTGAGCGGGCGCATCGTCGATGCCAGCGTCAAGGCCGAGGTGTTGCAACAGCTGGCACAGGAGTACGGCATTGCTGCCGCCCAGACGGTCGCTATCGGCGATGGCGCCAACGATCTCAAGATGATGGGAGTGGCGGGCCTTGGCATCGCCATTCATGCCAAACCGCTGGTGCGGGCGCAGGCGGCGGCCACCCTCAATCATCACGATCTGGAAGGGGTGATCTGCCTGTTGGCGGCGCGAGCATGCAGTGAACGGTGCTGGGATCGGCACTGAGACTGGGTCATTAAGGAAACCAAGAAAAATGGAATTGTTGCAGCAGTCCCTGTTTATTCCCTGTGGTGGCCATCAACTGCATGTGCGCCACATCAAACCGTCGGTTGCCATCCATGGTGAACCGATCCTGATGGTGCACGGTGCCATCGAGAATGGACGGATCTTCTACACCGAGTCGGGCAAGGGGCTGGCCTGCTTTTTAGCCCGCCACGGTTATCAGGTCTATGTCGCGGATCTGCGGGGGCGAGGGCTCAGCACGCCGCCCATTGCCGAGCAAGCCGAGCATGGTCAGCATGAGCTGATCACCGAGGATCTGCCCGCTCTGCATCATTGGCTTGCCGAGCGTCACGGCGGCTTCAAGGTGCACTGGGTGGCTCACTCCTGGGGCGGTGTCATCATGGCATCGACCCTGGTGCGTTTTCCCGCGCTGGCGGATCAGGTGGCTAGCCTGCTGTTTTTTGGCACTAAGCGCGGGGTGTCGGTGCAACATCCGGCACGCTGGCTTAAGGTCGATCTGATCTGGAGCCTGTTGGCCCCTTGGCTGGCTCGCCGCCGCGGTTTTCTGGCGGCCCGGGATTGGAAGCTGGGTGCCGATGATGAGTCGCTGCGCTATCTGCAAGAGACAATTCCCTGGGTCAGGTGTGGTCCCTGGCAGGACCCCTTTGATGGTTTTGCCTATGACCAAGCCACGACAGGGGTCAACTGGCCGCCACTGTGGATGATCTCGGCCAAGGCCGATACTGTGTTAGGTCATCCGACCGATGTGCGCCGCTTTAGTGATGAGATGGGCTCGGTGGCGCGTCACACCCGGCTGGGGCGAGATAATGGCAACCGGCTTGATTACGACCATATCAACATGCTGACCGCCCCACAGGCGCCAGAGGATCACTTTCCCCAGATCCTCGCGTGGCTGCAAGATCCGCAGGTGGCATGATAAATAACAGGGTGCACCGTGCACCCTGTGTGGTGAGAGAAATCCAGACCCGCTCAGGTTGGCGTTGGCGTGATGCCCAATCGCAGCAACGTGGCTTGCGTCGTATCAGTGAGCTCGCCGACCCCGACCACGCTCCACAGCTCCTCTTTCAGCTTGTGCGCCTTATGGATGGCGAACTTGGCGATATAGTTCATTTCATTGGCGATGAAGTTGGTGTCCGGTTGTCCGGTGCGGGAGATGCCGACCAATACGGAATAGAACTGGCCTCTTTGCCGTGCCAAATCGATGAAAATGCGCTTTTCTTGCACGTTGGCAAAGCTGCTGGCCCGACGGCTACTGAAGATGGTTTGTCCGGCCTTGGTCCGGATGCTGGCAACGTAGACTTCATCTTCACTGGGCTTGTCCTCGCGAGCGATAACCCGCAGGGGATTTATCAACAGCTCCTTGAGCAGGTCTCCTTGCAATATGGGGTGGAGATTTTGCTGATCCGGCTGTTCGGCACAGCTCAACAGCAGTGGCTGTAAACTGCGTGCTTGATGTGACTGGCCGATAGCGGATGGGGTACAGACACCATCAATTTTGTTGATATAAACCGGTGTGTTGAACAGGTGATGGGTGTAAATGTTACGCAGGGCCTGTGCTAGCCCGCGGTAGCGACGTTGCTCCTTGGTCGCTTTGAGTTTGTTTTGGTTGCTCTCGATCAGCAGGCTGAAGAATTGGCGGCCCAAGTGGCGCTCGGTATCCCCTTCAATACACAGGTTCAACACGGTTCGGGTCATATTGAGTGTGACCAGCCGGTAGGGCAGGCGTTGCAGATCCATGCTTTTGGTCAGCTCCTGCAACCGGGGCAGGGCAATGATGACAATGTCATCCTTTTCGCCATCGAATGTCTCATCCAGCTCTATTTGCATGCCGTGGGGTGAGATATCGCGGGTCCATCCCAGCCAGGATTTTCCCTGGTGGTGGATAGCGACCACCGTCTTGTGCATGTAGCGCTGCTCCTTGCGCAACTGGACATAATGCAGCGACTCAATGTCGAAGGGGGCAACCTCTTGATCGTGAACGAAACGCTGCAGCTCGTTGGCATTTTGGTTGAGCTCGCCTGGGTGGTGAAATTCCTCACACGGGGACGCTTGGCTGATATCTTGCAACCAGCCGCAATAGCCAATTGGCTTGAGGCGATCTTGTAGCAACATGTCTTGCAGTGTGGGCTTATCTTGCCCCTGTGGCTGACCGACATTCGCCTCGGCAGGGTCACAGGCCTCCATGTGGAATTTGTAGACCCGCCAGCTGGGGCGGCGTGAGCCTACCTGAAAGAAGAGGGCGGTGAGGCCACTTTGCTGCAACTCTTGGGCCGTGGCTGAGAAAAAGTAGATATGGCTGCGCACCATATGGGTAAAGCAGTAGATAAGGGTTTCGGTGCTGGCGCCTGGGGCTGGGCAGAGCTGAGTCATTCGTGTTGCACTGAAAAGGCCCGCTAGGGCATGGTGGTTCTTTTCATTGCGCCAGTACTCTAACAGGTGTTGATTGTTCTCGGTGCGCAGTGTTACCTCGAGTCGCGGACTTTGGCCGCGGCTAAAGAAGAGCGGCATTCCGGTCATGCGGGGCAGGTAGAACTGCTCGTATCCCTTGATGATGGCGGCCGAGAGCTGGTTATCGACGCTGACCCGATAGCGAGCCTTGTTAGTCTTGATAAAGTCATCCACAAAGGCATCGAAGGCAGGTTGCTCGGTGGTGCGAACCAGCCGCAGCCAATATTTTCCCTCTTTGCTCTCTTCCCCCAGGATCTGGTAGCGAACGGGCTGGTGCAGCACCGGATTGGCCAGCTGTTGCGCCAGTCCGCTGAAAAAGATGTCGACCTGATCGCCACAGTCATAAGTGGGCAGGTTGGGCACCAAGACTCGCATCCCCCCCTGTGACAGGTCAGAACATTTGGCGGGCAGTTTATCTCCATCGCTAAACCGGATCACCACAGGTGAACTGAAGTGCATGCGTTCCTGGCTGCGACCATAGTAGCTGGCAAAGGTGATGGTATTGACATCATATGATCGGAACGGGTTGAGCGCGGGCGTCAGTTTGCCGTCGAGTCGGATATGGTCGTGCTGTTTTTGCCACTGCTGCAGCGCTTCGTACACGCCGAGTGTGTAGATATTGCGGTAGAGGTAACACTGGGACTGGAATAGACCGATGGCTTCGGGCGGCATAAAGTGAGTCACGCCATCAAATTCATGCAGCAGGTAATTATCTCCCCACTCATTGCGCATATCGATCACCCGGCGGCAGGGTGAGCATTTGCGCTGGATTTCCATCTTGATCAAAAACCGATTGTTGCCAGTTTCTTGCTGGGTGACGCGGTTGAAAATCTCGTCGAAATCCTGCTCTCGTAGCAAGGGAATGAGCTGTTCTATTAGGTATTGTTGGTGTTCTGAATCCATCTGTTCCTGCCACGGAAAGCCACTTTTCCGATTCTTGGTTTGATCTGTCGGTCGCAAACCAGTATATCAAGCAGCAATTCCTCCTGTCCCCGAGTTATCCATGGCAAAAAATAAAACTGCTTATGTTTGTTCCGAATGTGGTGCCGACTTCACACGCTGGCAAGGGCAATGTAGCGAATGCAAGGAGTGGAACACCATCACTGAGGTCCGTCTCGGTTCGGTGACCCCTGCTGGCAAAAGTGCCCGCTATACCGGTTATGCCGGTGCGGTTGGCAGCCAGGTGCAGACCCTGGCAGAGATCGCCACCACCGAGATCCCCCGTTTTACCTCAGGTTTTAAGGAGCTTGATCGGGTGCTTGGTGGCGGCGTGGTGCCTGGCTCGGCGATTCTGATCGGCGGCAACCCGGGAGCGGGCAAGTCGACCCTGCTGCTGCAGACCATGTGTGGTCTCGCTGAACGGATGAAAACCCTCTATGTCACCGGCGAGGAGTCGCTCCAGCAGGTGGCGATGCGGGCCAACCGTCTTGGGCTGCCGACCGACAAGCTGCGGATGCTCTCCGAGACCAGCGTCGAGCAGATCTGCCTGATTGCCCAGCAGGAGCAGCCGCAGATCATGGTGATCGACTCTATTCAGGTGATGCATGTGGCGGATGTGCAATCCTCCCCGGGTTCTGTCTCTCAGGTGCGCGAAGCGGCGGCGCTATTGACCCGCTACGCCAAGCAGAACCATGTGGCTATTTTTATGGTGGGTCACGTGACCAAGGATGGCAGTCTGGCAGGCCCCAAGGTACTGGAGCACTGCATCGACTGTTCGGTGCTGCTCGATGGCGGCCATGACTCCCGTTTCCGGACTCTGCGTTCCCACAAAAACCGCTTCGGCGCGGTCAACGAGCTGGGGGTGTTTGCTATGACCGAGCAGGGGATGCGGGAGGTTAGTAACCCTTCCGCCATCTTCCTCAGCCGGGGTCAGGAGCAGGCCCCCGGCTCTATCGTGATGGTGATCTGGGAGGGCACCCGACCGCTGCTGGTGGAGCTGCAGGCGCTGGTGGACTACTCCCAGCTTTCCAACCCGCGCCGGGTGGCAGTGGGAATGGATCACAACCGGCTCGCCATGCTGCTGGCGGTGTTGCACCGTCACGGCGGGCTGCAGATGGCGGATCAAGATGTGTTCATCAACGTGGTTGGTGGGGTCAAGGTTGAGGAGACCAGCGCGGACTTGGCGTTGCTGCTGGCGATGGTTTCCAGTTTCCGGGATCAGGCGCTGCCCAAGGATCTGGTGGTATTTGGCGAAGTGGGACTTTCCGGCGAAATTCGCCCGGTGCCCTCCGGTCAGGAGCGGCTGCAGGAGGCGGCCAAACACGGTTTTCGCCGCGCCATCGTGCCCCACGCCAATGCCCCCAAACATCCTATTGAAGGGATGGAAGTGGTGCCGGTCAAGAAGCTGGCTGATGCCCTCGAGGCGTTGTAACCGCCTCCCGCTATCTAGCATGGTGGTTGCAGCGAGGGCGCATGGCATGGCAACAAAAAAGAGCGCCTCGGCGCTCTTTGTTATGGGGTAGGCAAGCCATCAGGGATGGTGATGTTCAAGATGGTCGTTCAGCAGTTGCGCCAGCTCACGCTGGAGCAGTTTCTCATCACCGAGATTGAGCTCAACGATCCGCTTGAGGTGGGTGGCGCTGTCAATATCGATATGGTGGCAGTAAAAGCCAAGCTTGTTGCCAGCAGCATGGGTCAGCTCGACTTGCATCGTGATCTTTATGTCACTCCCGCTCAATACAACGCTGAGCTGGTATTCCTTGTTGTCACTGTTTGCCCAGTCATCGGGCCTGATCAACAGGGCACCCAGCAGGGAGAGATCAACAAGCTGGGTTTGCCAGCTGTGTTCCCCTTGGCGAAGGTGTGCCTGCGTGACGAAGAGGATTCGTGCAAAACGGCGTCGCTCAGACATGCTGACCTCCAGTATGTGAGATGAGAGTAAGGCGGCCGCCATTTCATTGACCGTCAGCGACCTTGATAACCCGTCTGTGCGAGGCAAGCCGAAGATGAGGCTTAGGCTTGTTGGGCGCTCAAGGATTCCACAACATGGAGCGCGGTGACCAAGCGGTCTTCTTGCCTGAAGCGATCTTCGAGTACCGGCCCCAGCTGGTTAAGGTCATCGTCGAGCAGTAACAGTTGGGCCTCATCGGCGTCACTGTATTTGTCGTTGAATTCGAGGGCAAATTCGGTACTGGTGCGAATATGGGGGTAGATCCGCTTGGCCAGCTCCAGGGTTTCACCGCTGGCTTGCTCAAAGGCGGTCACCACATGGTGGTAGATTTCGAAATGGCCAGCGCTGACATAGTCGACCAAGCGATCGCAGAAGTGTTGCAGCTCTTCTGCCTTGGGCAGGTTACGTTGCTTGGTGCGAGCTGGGGTGAGGCCTGCCAGGCGCATGTAA
The DNA here is from genome assembly GCA_051651505.1 of Aeromonas sp. Taxonomy (GTDB): domain Bacteria; phylum Pseudomonadota; class Gammaproteobacteria; order Enterobacterales; family Aeromonadaceae; genus Aeromonas. Next base: position 3,071 of record JBOFSK010000113.1, on the reverse strand, counting down.
TCAACCAGCAAGGCTTGCCTTGCATCCAGCCAATCATCGATCGCTTTGTGCTTACCTGCGAGTGCTTGCTTGGTCTGTTCCAGTTTTGTCAACATAATCCCTCCGGGGGGCAAAGGCTGGGCGGCTTATGTGGCTTGCCCGCCATTCGAACTGTTACCGGATCTATAACTAGGGAAAATCTGGGCAAGCGTCAATAGGCTTGCGGGGATATTGTGCAATGGCGAAGAAATAGACGAGCGTTGCAGGGGGGGGGGCGGGCTGGTTTTGCGACTATTGGTGGCAGCTTGAGGTGCTAATGTGATGTTTTCCGCAGATCTTGATGAAAACCCCAGCATTTGAGCTCTTTTGCTCGATAAAGCCTTTGCCTGAGGGTTTTTTTTTGCATAGAGTGACCCAGCGCTAAATGCCCGATCATAAAGGAAATGTTATGAACAAAGCTCAACTTATCGATGCGATTGCCGCCAAAGCAGATCTGAGCAAAGCTCAGGCTAAAGTGGCTCTGGAAGAGATCATCAATGGTATTACCCAGAGCTTGAAAGAAGGTGATGCTGTGCAACTGGTCGGTTTTGGCACCTTCAAGGTCTCCCACCGCGCCGGCCGAACTGGTCGCAACCCGCAAACAGGTCAAGAGATCCAGATTGCAGCTGCCAACGTGCCTTCATTCGTGGCTGGTAAGTCACTGAAAGACGCCGTCAAATAATCCGGTTTTATCAACCCGATTTGTGCCAATGCCAGTCAAGATGACTGGCATTGTTTTTATGGCAAGCACTGATAGCCAGTGGCGATTATGCTGCGCTGGCGGGATCATTAAGGTGCTGTAGCACCTGATCCAGTGGCGCAGGCCGGGCGATCAAATAGCCCTGGATGCCATCTACCCCGCAGGCGTTGACGAATTCTCGCTCCTGTTCGGTTTCTACTCCTTCCGCGAGCACCCGGCAATTTGCCAGTGTGCCAACCTGAACCAGCAGCCCATAGAGTTGCCGTCCCTTGTCGTCGGTGCAATCGAGCAGCAGCGAGCGATCCAGTTTTACCTTGTCGAATGGATACTTCATTAAGTGGGGGAAGGAGGCAAAGCCGGCGCCAAAATCATCCATGGCAATGTGGATCCCGCGCGCTTGCAAGGCGGTCATGGTGTCTCGTAGCTGAGCTTTGTCGTCCAGCAGTGCCTCTTCGGTGATCTCTAACTCCAGTTTATCGGGGGCGATGCCATAGTGGGCCATCCGTGTGGTCAGGTGATCGATAAAGTCGGGCTGCTTGATAGTAGCAGCAGAAATATTGATGGCGACCCTGCCCACCTGTTGCAGTGGCATCTGCTGCATATCGGTCATGACTAGATCAATCACCAGATAATCGAGCAGTGGCATGGCATCTAATTGCTGAAAATCGGCAATAAACGTGGGGCCTTTCAGCGAGCCTGCTTTATCTTGATAGCGCACCAGGGCTTCCATACTTTTGACGCTAGAGACGGAGCTCTGTACCTGGTAGAACATCACAAGCTTACCCTGACGCAGAATGGTTTCAACACGCAACTGCGCTTCGGCACGCTGCTGACTGCGTAGGGCCGAGGCTTTGATATCAGCGAGCATCTTGTGCAGGGTAAGGCGCTCAACCTTACCGCTCCGCTCTGCCTGGTCGAGCCCAGTGCCGGCAAAGGCAAGATAAAACGGCCGATAGATAAGGATCCCCACCAGGATGATCAGTAGCTGCAACATCGAGCCTTCCAGCTTGTTACCCATGGCGAGATAGCCGCTTAGCAGCGGGGGGGTCATCCAGTCTACTGTGGTGACAATGGGGCTGACCAGTTCATAGCTGATCGCCAGGTAGGCCACGGCAAAACTGACTAGCGGCACGCCGATAAAGGGGATGATCAGCAGGGGGTTGAAGATGATCGGTAGCCCGAACAGCAGCACTTCATTGATGTTGAACAGCACCATCGGCATAGCGGTCAATGCCAGCATGGTGTGATTGCGGTTGCGTGAAAAGAACAGCACACACAGCAGCAAACTGATGCTGTTACCAGAGCCACCCATGGAGAGGAAGGCATCATAAAATCCCTGACTGATGGTATTGAGCGGCGCCAAGCCTGCTTGCCAATCAGCCAGGTTTTCTGTGGTCGCCTGGTAGAGCATCTGCTTGACCGGTAGCAGGAAGTTGTGGCCGTTAATACCGATGGCCCCGAGTATGCCCAGTGTGGCCTGATAGACAAGCCCTCCCGACCAGGTGAGTGGGTCGGGTTGATATTGACTAAGTGCCGTGAGCAGTAGTCCCATCAGATAGGGGCTGATGACTGACAAGGCTAGCATTAACAATCCGAAGCAAAAAAAGCGGGCTACGTGCAGTAACAGTGTCAGGGAGAAGTCGAGGGTGTGTGGTGCCAGTTCACGCAACGGTATTCGCTGGCAATAGGCCAGGGTGAGCACTGGGCAGAGCAGGGCCAGCATGGTGCTGTTGGGCAAATTGAACGGCGCGCTAAAAGAGTTGTGAGCATGGGAGAGGGTGTAAAATAGCGCCAGTGCGTACACGATAAAGGTACCGGTATTGATGGTGCTCCGGTGCGACAGGTAGTAGCTGGTGATAATGCACAGTGCAAGGGGGTAGAGGTTGATCAGAATATTGGATAGCCGAAACATCAGCCCGGCCAAATCTGGGTAGCCTGCATTGGTCAGGCCCTGTCCAATCAAGATGCTCAAGGCGTTGACCAAGGTCAGCGGCAGCAGGAGTAGGGCAATAGCAGAGATATCGTGCAGGTATGACCTGAAAACCAGCTTAACAGAGGAGTTGCTTGTGCTCGGCGAATAGCTTTTCAAATTACATCTCAATTTTTTCAAAAAATGGTAACGGTTGTCCGCTTTGTGCGTATCTATCAGATTGATTATGCGAGCAAAAAAACAGAAGTTTCAAGCTTGGAGAGCTAGGGTTCGCCCCAAGTCAGACGTATCTTGTCGCCATCTGCCGATTGGGCTTGTCACTGTATGGTGAGCATATCGACCAAGGCGCCCCATGACTGAAGGTGTACTGTCTAAAAAAGCAAAAAATATAAATAATCACGGCTCATTTTAAATAATCATTTG
>JBOFSK010000112.1:0-5363 GCA_051651505.1 Aeromonas sp. | reverse complement strand
CCAGCTAGCAACCTTCAGCGAGCCCCGACACCACGCGCCGCCATATGATGGCAAGGGGGGGCTACTGAGCTTGCACCCTGGCCATCAGCAAGGTGCTACTGGTCCATCTTGAGATCTCTTTGATAGCCCACAATCCAATACAAAAATGCCACCCCGTTGCCGCGGGGTGGCATTTTTTCTGTCAGACAGTGGCATCAGAACAGCAGGTGGGCCACCGCGGCGATAACCGGCAAAGTCACCAGCGTGCGCAGCAAGAAGATGACAAACAGCTCCCACAACTTGAGCGGGATCTTGCTGCCAAGCAGCAGCGCACCGACTTCCGACATATAGATCAGCTGAGTCACCGACATAGCCGCAATCACGAAGCGGGTCATATCGCTTTCGATACTCGACGCCAGCACCGCCGGGATAAACATGTCGGCAAAACCGACCATGATGGTCTTGGATGCAGCTTCCGCCTCCGGCAGTTGCAGCAGCTCCAGCAAGGGTACAAACGGTGCGCCCAGCCAGTTGAAGACCGGGGTGTGTTCGGCCAGCATCAGAGCACAGGTACCAATCGCCATCACTACCGGCAACACACCAAATACCATATCCAGCGCATTCTTGACCCCTTCCCGCGCGACGGCACCGAGATCAGTGACACCAGCAGCCTTGGTCAACGCCCGCTCGATACCATAACTCATGACGCTGTGCGGATGAGGTACCGCCTCTTGCTTGCGGCACAGGGGGGTGCCATCGGCATAGATATCTTTCTTCCAGCAGAGCGGTGGCAGACGCGGCACCACGATGGCAGCGACCACCCCAGCCAGACAGACAGTCAAATAAAAGGGAACAAACATATGCTCCAGCTTCACTTGAGCAATAACCACCAGACAGAAGGTGATGGACACGGCAGAGAAGGTGGTGCCGATAACAGCGGCTTCACGCTGGGTATAGAACTTGCCTTCATACTGCTTGCTGGTCAGCAAGATGCCGACACTGCCATCGCCAAGCCAAGAGGCGAAACAATCTACCGCCGAGCGACCTGGCAAGCGAAATACCGGACGCATAATGCGGGTCATCATGGTCCCGACAAACTCCAGTAGCCCAAAATCGAGCAACAGCGGCAACAGCAGGCCGGCAAACAGGAATACGGAAAAAAGCACCGGTAGCAGATCGCGCAACACCAAGCCACCCGTGGCGCCGGAATAGAGCAACTCGGGCCCTACCTGGAAGAACGTGAGCAAGACAAAAATACCACCCAATACTCGTACACAGGCCCAGAAAGGACCGACATTGAACAGCGCATTAAGGAAAGGACGGCGCACCAGGATTGCCGGTTTGAACAACCACGCCAACAACGTCATCAGCATAGTCGTGCTGATCACAGCGGTAACCATGGCGACCAGATAATCAGCAAACACCCGCTGAACCAACTTGGCCATTACCGCTACCGGAATAGTGATATTTCCTTCATAGATGACCGGTGTCATGAACAGCAGGATCCCGATAAGTGACGGAACCAAACACATCAATAGATTACGGCGAGTATTGACCGCTGCGGCTTCGAGACGCTTTTCCAACATAATAAGACTATCCTAATGTGACTATTTTCTAGCCTGAACAATGTGCATATTTACTCATGCCCAGCAAAACTGGCGCAAGAATACGCTAAAAAAACGCACAAACAAGCTTTTTTATAGCAAACAACCGCATAATAATTCTAAAGAAACGTTATATTCGGGGCCACATGGATATATCTTCGCATATAAATTCAATGGGCATCACCAAGACATCTTGCCGGCAAAAATAAGCCAGATATAAAAAAACCGGAGCCTGTCAGGCTCCGGTTTGCAGTGACAGTGATGGGGATCAGTCACGCACATAGATGACTTCAACACCATCATCTTCGTCATCATCCCAATCGTCGTCATCCAGTCCTTCATCGAAGGCCATGGAGGCGGCCAGCGCTTCCGCTTCGGCCTGAGCCAGCTGATTCTTGTGGTAGTCGTCCCACTTGAACTCAACTTTCTCGATGGCGTTCTGGGCATCTTGCGCCAATTGACGTGGCATGGTGTCCAGCAAGTCCAGAATGTCGTAGCAGACCTTCTTGGTACCTTCCTTGCTGATGGCGGTGATGGCGTAGACCGGACCTTCATGATTCAGGGCCGCCTTGACGCGATCCATCACTTCCTGGGCTTCTTCTTCCAGGATCAGATCCATCTTGTTGAACACCAACCAGCGTGGCTTACCGGCCAGCTCAGGGCTGTATTTTTCCAGCTCGCCCACGATAGTGACCGCATTTTGCGCCGGATCTGAACCATCAATCGGGCAGATATCGACCAGGTGCAGCAGCACACGACACCGCTCGAGGTGCTTAAGGAAGCGAATACCAAGACCGGCACCTTCAGCGGCACCCTCGATCAGCCCCGGAATATCGGCAATCACGAAAGAACGAGAATTCTCACCACGCACCACGCCAAGGTTTGGCACCAAGGTGGTGAAGGGGTAATCAGCTACTTTCGGACGGGCAGCAGAAACCGCGCGAATAAAGGTAGACTTACCTGCATTAGGCAGACCCAGCATACCAACATCAGCCAGCAGCAGCAGCTCCAGCTTCAGGGTACGCACCTCACCCGGAGTACCGTTACTCTTCTGGCGGGGGGCACGGTTGACCGAGCTCTTGAAGCGGGTATTGCCCAAACCATGGAAACCACCTTTGGCAACCATCAGCTTCTGACCATGACTGGTCAAGTCGCCCAGCCGCTCACCGGTATCTTCGTCACTGGCACGGGTGCCGACCGGCACGCGCAATACGCGATCCTTGCCGCGATGACCGGTACAGTTTGCACTGCGGCCATTTTCGCCACGTTCAGCAGCATGGAAGCGCTCGAAGCGGTAATCGATCAGGGTATTGAGGTTCTCATCTGCCAGCAGATAGACATCACCACCATCACCACCATCGCCACCATCTGGGCCACCGTTTGGGACATACAATTCCCGGCGAAAGCTTACGCAACCGTTACCACCATCACCGGCATCGACTCGAATCTGGACTTCATCAACAAACTTCATAGGCACCGTCACCTTAATTCGAAAAACCGATACGCAATTATAGTGGTACAGACCCCTGCGGGCGATACGCATCTTGGCAATCCATACCTCGGTCCGAGACCTGGGTCTTCTGCGTTCCGTTTTTTCGTCAACAATTCAGAAAAACAAAAGCCCCGCCTGTTGGCGGGGCTTCGGATCCTTGCGGTCCGTAATTACTCAGCAATGATGCTTACGTATTTACGATTCAGCGGACCTTTAACTTCGAACAGGATCTTACCAGTCGCTTTCGCGAACAGGGTGTGATCTGTTCCCAGACCAACGTTAGTACCAGCATGGAACTTGGTGCCACGCTGACGAACGATGATGCTGCCAGCCAGAACTGTTTCGCCGCCGAAACGCTTCACGCCCAGGCGTTTAGCTTCAGAATCGCGACCGTTGCGGGATGAACCGCCAGCTTTTTTGTGTGCCATCTATCGGACTCCTCTAATTAAGCGCTGATGCCAGTGATTTTGACTTCAGTGAACCACTGACGGTGGCCCGCTTGCTTACGATGGTGCTTACGACGACGGAACTTGACGATAGTCACTTTCTCGCCACGGCCGTGAGCCACAACTTCAGCTACAACCTTGCCACCTTCAACAAAAGGAGCACCTACTTTAAAAGTGTCGCCTGCAGCAACCATCAGAACTTCGTTGAAGTCGATGGTAGCGCCAGTCTCAACGTTCAGCTTTTCCAGACGAACGATTTGACCTTCGGCCACACGGTGTTGTTTTCCGCCGCTTTGGAATACCGCGTACATTTGATTAACTCCGTAAAGGCATGTCTTTTGCTCAAGGCTAGACATGCGCAAAAACCTATAACAATGGGCGGGCATTCTACGCAAATCGATTTGCTCAGGCAAGGCCAATTTAGCAAAAAGTTTATTTTGTGCGCATATCTGCTGCCGTGAATAAACGCCTAACTGTAACCCATTGTGAAATCGTGTAGAATCCCCAGCATTACTAAAATCGCAGTTATTGCTGCTGTCACGTTACGAGACTTATGGACCAACAGACTATCCGTGCGCTCTGTGCTGCCGACATGACGGCGGTCAATGAACTGATCCTGGCCCGACTCCAGTCCGACGTTAGTCTGATCAATCAGCTGGGCTTCTACATCGTCAGTGCCGGCGGCAAACGGATGCGCCCCATGCTGACAGTGATGGCTGCCCGTGCGCTCGGCTATGAAGGTGAAGACCACCTGAAACTGGCCGCCATCATCGAGTTTATTCACACCTCCACCTTGCTGCACGATGACGTAGTCGACGAATCTGACTTGCGCCGCGGTCGTGAAACAGCCAATGCCATGTTTGGCAATGCCGCCAGCGTCTTGGTGGGTGACTATCTCTATAGCCGCTCTTTCCAGATGATGGCTGAGCTTGCCAATCTGCGGGTGATGGAAATTTTGTCAGATGCCACCAACACCATTGCCGAAGGGGAAGTGCTGCAGTTAATGAACTGCAACGACCCGGATACCACCGAACAGAGTTACATGACGGTCATCTATTGCAAGACGGCCAAACTGTTTGAGGCCGCTACCCGGCTCGCCGCCGTACTAACCCATCAGCCCGAGCCCATCGAGCAGGCCATGACCGATTATGGCAAGTATCTGGGTACCGCCTTCCAGATCATCGATGATGTAATGGATTACTGCTCGCAAAGCGAGGAGATGGGTAAGAACGTCGGTGATGATCTCGCTGAAGGTAAGCCTACCCTGCCACTGCTGCGGGCCATGGCAGTGGGCAACCCACAAGAGCGCCAGTTGGTGCGCGATGCCATCGAACACCGTAACGGCATGGAGCACCTCGACCAGATCCTCGCCACACTGGATCGCACCGGCGCATTGGAATACGCCCGCATGCGCGCTCGTGAAGAGGCTGACAAGGCCATCCAGGCGCTTGCCATCCTGCCGGATTCCCGTCACAAGCAGGCTCTCGAGACCCTTGCTCATATGGCGGTGCAGCGCAGTGCCTGAGTCGGTGATCCATCGCGCATAAAAAAGAGGCTCCCGCCTCTTTTTTATTGCCTGCCAATCAATGGCCGGTGCTAGCTATCTCGCTCAGTGATCCAACATCCAGAGGATCACCAACCCTGCCACGACCAAAGACCCTCCAACGCGACGCAGCTGTTCCGCTGGCTGGTCGCTTAGCAGACGCAGCATCTGCTGCCAGCGTTTAGGTATCAGCAACGGACCCAAGCCTTCAAACAGCAACAGCAACCCCAATCCTGTTAGCACAGATGTCAGCACCTTGCCTCCTTACCTCAAGAACCACTCATTAACCACAGATGGTT
>JBOFSK010000111.1:0-1370 GCA_051651505.1 Aeromonas sp. | reverse complement strand
AAGAGACCATTTCTATGGGCATACTGTCTTTTCTAAGACAGCGTGAGAGTTGCCTACATTCCTTTTGGCAATAAAACGGGTGCTATCAGATGGTTGCCCTGGCAACTGAGCCCTTTTAGGGTTAGTTGCTCTGGGGGTTGTGCCCAGAACAGCCAACATATAGCTAGATTGCTGGTTTTAAAGATGATTTGATAAATATAACAAATTACTGTGTGTCTGATTGGTCCAGACGCTACACTACCTTACTGGACATAAATGACTAAACCTCTATCTTCTGTTAAGTCGTGTCCTGTCTAGTCTAATCGAGGGTTAGAGTTAGCTACTTACAAGTGTTCTACCTAGTCTCCCAGTTTCCTGCCGTCTGCTGCTCGCTATCTCCAGACGTCGTTCTCCGGGCTGTTCGGTCCTTCTGGGAAAGTCGCTCCTCGCCTTGCTGCCTGGGACTACACTCCCTTTCCCCGCAAGTCAAGTTCATTCCTATGTTCTAGTTTTCCTGAGTTCACTACCAGATCTGCGCTCGCCTGTTTTGGCCAGTGACCGGCAGACTGCCTAAATTTATTGATGGACAATAAAGTCCTCTGTTCGACTTGCCTTTGCCTCTGGATCCTTTTGTCGTGACAGAATAATCTGGCCAAAGGAATGGACCCAGCGAAGGAGACTCCCATTCGCTCTGCAGTCGAGCTGCATGGTGCCATGCTGGGGTGACATGAGGAGGAACTTGCCGCCACTAGGTACGCCATAGAGAGTCTGTCAGCCCAGGTGACGGAGTTAACTAATCAGCTGCAGAACCTGCGTCCCGAACAATCCGTTATGCCTCAGTCACGCAACCTTCCTGAACCATGAATTAACAACCCTCCCTGCTATTCTGGACAGCCTACAGAATGACGAGCCTTTTTGACACAATGTGAGGTGGTATTTTCCCTTCAACCTTCACAGACTCTGGGACAAATGGATCCCTGAATTCAGATATGCCATCAACTCTGCCTATCATGAGAGCATTGGTTTCACCCCAGCTGAAGTGGCACTTGGAAGGACACTCCAGAGACGCTTAAATGAGTTTAGTTTAAACACAGATAGCAACATGTGCTGTTCAGGTCTCACCTGCATACGTGCGTTATCAGCGGTTATATGGGTGATGACGGAATAAATGACTGCTCATATTCCGCATTGAACAAGAGTGAATTGTTTGTCCACATTTTTTGTCATCGCTGTTGTTGCATTGGGAAGCCAAAATGTGTATCCATCAACAGAAACATACATTAGCTGAACCCTGTTTGTTTTACGTGCTGTTATTTATTTAAAAATATATATATTACAGATGCCTTGTCATATTTAAGTTGAACCGCGGTCCTAGTGCGTGCCGAACCGTG
>JBOFSK010000110.1:0-1543 GCA_051651505.1 Aeromonas sp. | reverse complement strand
CGTCACCTTATCAATGCCAGCCGCAATCTGCGGCGCAAGCAAAAATCGTTATCTCGCAAAAAAAGAGGCAGCGCCAACCGAGCGAAGGCACGGATACAGCTGGCCGCCCTGCACGAACGTGTAGCCAACGCCCGCGCCGATTTTCAGCACAAACTCTCCCGAACGATGGTTGACGAAAACCAAGCGGTCATCGTAGAGACATTGAAATCAGCGAACATGATGAAGAATCACAACCTAGCCAGAGCCATAGGAGATGCGGGCTGGCATGGATTTATCATGAAGCTGGAGTACAAAGCAGAGGCGCAGGGGAGACACGTGGTCAAGCTAGACCAATGGTTTGCCAGCTCGAAACTGTGCAGCTGCTGCGGGCACAAGATGCCTGAAATGCCATTGCATCAGCGCAGTTGGGCTTGCCCAGCATGTAATGCGGAGCATGACCGGGATATCAACGCGGCCATGAACATCCGACAGCAAGGCATATTGGAATTAAAAGCGGCGGGACACGTCGTTTCTACCCATGGAGGCCAGCGTAAATCTGCCAATTCGGCAGTAGCGGCCTAAGAAGTGGGAAGCCTCGCCGCTTGCTGCGGGGAGCAGTCACTATGATGCCAGATGAGAACTGGCAAAACAGCGAGGTCGCTCACAAATTTTGCGGGGAATTGACTGTCGATCATGGGTAATCAGGTTGACGAAAGGGGCCCTCCGACGTTAGGGCGGGAGGATGTCAATGGTACTTTTAAAGATGCTATAATCAGCCCTCCTAAACAGAGGAAAAGTCATGAGCTACCAAATCCTTTCGGCCACGGCTGCCAGTATTACGGAGCTGAAGCGCAACCCCATGGGGACATTGCGCGACGGTGAAGGTGATGCTGTCGCCATTCTTAACCGCAATGAGCCGGCCTTCTACTGCGTACCTCCGGCGCTCTATGCCTACTATCTGGAGCTGGCAGAAGATGCCGAGCTGAACCGCATCGTAGATGAGCGCCTTGAAAAGCCTGATTTCGTAAGCGTTAAGCTAGACGAGCTATGACCTACAGCCTTCAGTTCGAAAAACGAGCCCTGAAGGAATGGCGCAAACTGGCCCCCCCGATAAGGGATCAGTTCAAGACCAAGCTACAAGAGAGGCTGATCAATCCACACGTCCCCGCCGCCAAGCTGCGCGGTAGCAAAGACCGATATAAGATCAAACTGAGAGCATCGGGCTACCGGATGGTCTATCAGGTCGAGGACAATACGATCACCTTGCTGGTGATCGCTATTGGAAAGCGCGAGGGTAACGAGGTCTATCTTACCGCAGATACCCGTTCAGGCGATTGACATCCTCCCCGCCCTAACGATTATGGTCACTGGCACCACCCCTGATGATGAAAGAGACTTGAAGCAGAGAGTGGTGGGGTAAGGCCGTCAACTTTTTTAGTGGTTAAACCCTGCCCCTAACGTGGCCCACTGAACAGACTCGCACCCCGGATTGCTTCCTTAGAGAGCGCACGCTAAAACGGCCGTCGGCGATAGTCGCCTTCAGGCTCATTCTGTTCAGTACCCA
>JBOFSK010000109.1:0-2415 GCA_051651505.1 Aeromonas sp. | reverse complement strand
GATGGTGCGACATCCCCGACACTGCCCCCCGCAGCTTCCCCGCCAGACAGCGGGGCCGGCAGGGAGGTGCTGTGCACCGGCTCAGGCTCGGCAGACGACTGCCCACCATCAAACAGCGCGGGCAGCAGATAACTCAACCCCAACAAGGCACCCGCCAGCAGGGCGATCGTGGTGGCAATCTTGTTAACCGGCAACCCGGTCTGACGCTTCTTGGGCCGTCTGTCGTTCATGATATCCTCCAGTAGCTGCATGATGGTGGACGGATGTCCGTTGGCCGTTGTCAGGATCTCTGCCACTTGCGCCTTGGTTAAGTGATTGGTCGGGATCTGGAGCGCTTTGGCTTTCTCATACAAGAAGATGCGCTGCTCCGGCGGGCTCAGGGGGGGGACCTCCAGCTCCAGGGCCGGCATGGCTCGCCCTTTGAGGAGTCGATGTTGGCTACGACACCAGCTATCGCTGCCCGACACTAAAATCGCCAACTGATGGGGGGTGGTCAGGGTATCGTTATGACGGATGATAGCCCACAGCTCGGTGAGCAATTCGGCAGGCAACTGATCGGCCCGCTCAATCATCAACAACAGGGGGGCGGGCTTGTTGCCCTCCAGCATCCGAAAAAAGCTCTCCGCCAAGGCATCTTGCGGATTAAACAGCGGCTTCGCCACTACCTGTGGCAGCAGTAATTGACGGATATCCACCATCTTCATGGCAGACGTCCCGATCAGGCTCACCACCCTTACTTTTTCTGGTAACACATCAAGCAGGGACTCGCACAAGGTACCACGACCACTGCCGGTTTTTCCGGAGAGAAAGATAAAAGGGTGATTGAACTCAATCAGGTGCAGCAGCCGATCGATCAGCTGCCGCTGAGAGGGCAGCTTGAGCAATTTATTGGTCACGACCAGACTCAATTACCGCTAACAGCTCCTCATCAGAGACATCAGCGACCACTCGTGCATGACCAATACCGACCGGTAATACCAGCCGCAACTGGCCTGCCAGGACTTTCTTGTCACGACGCATATGGCGGATAAAGGCGGCAAAATCCATCTCAGCAGGGGCCTCAACAGGCAAATGGGCGGCCAGCAGCAGGGCGCGTACCCGCTCAAGTTCTGGCCTGCTCATATCACCACGGGCATAGGCCGTCCATGCGGCCAGCATAGTACCGGCCGCCACGGCCTCGCCGTGCAGCCAGTTACCATAGCCCTGCTCTGCCTCAATGGCATGACCGAAGGTGTGACCCAGATTGAGCAGCGCACGGACACCGTGCTCGGTCTCATCCTGACTGACCACATCGGCTTTGATCTCGCAGCAGCGTTTAATGGCATAGGCCAACGCAGCTGGCTCCAGCTGTTGCAGACGCACCATGTTCTGCTCCAGCCAGCTGAAAAATTGTGCATCCCAAATGATGCCGTACTTGATCACCTCGGCCATTCCCGCAGCAAACTCACGGGGGGGCAAGGTAGATAGGCACTCGGTATCGATCACAACCTGTTTGGGCTGATAAAAAGCCCCAATCATGTTCTTGCCGAGGGGGTGATTGACGGCCGTTTTACCGCCAACAGAAGAGTCAACCTGGGAGAGCAGGGTGGTCGGGATCTGGATAAAAGGAATGCCACGTTGATAGCTTGCTGCCGCAAAGCCCACCACATCCCCGATCACGCCGCCCCCCAGAGCGATCAATGTGGTATCACGCCCATGGTTGGATTGAAGTAGAGCAGACATGATCTGCTCAAAGGTCGCCAGGTTCTTGTATGCCTCGCCGTCTGGCAGGATCAGGTGTTCTACCTGAAAGCCCGACAACAGCGCGCTGACCCGCTCAAGATAGAGCGGAGCAACAACCGTGTTGGTCACGATCATCACTCGCTTGCCCTTGATGGTCGGTACCAGTACATCGGTACACTGCAACACGCCCGCAGCTATTTCGATGAGATAGCTGCGCTCACCCAGTTCGACCTTCAACCGTTCCATGGATCGTCCTCTAGATTACATACCGATCAGCTTTACAATTTGATTGGCAACGATTTTTGCACTCTGATCATCAGTCTGGATGACAAAGTCAGCCACTTCTTGATAGAGAGCATTGCGCTCTTGCGCCAGACGCTCCAATACTTCGCGGGGCGGCTCTTCGGTCTGCAGCAGAGGGCGACGTTTGTCTCGCTGTGTGCGCGCCAACTGCTTTTCAATGGTGGTTTCGAGGTATACCACGATACCGCGAGCAGAGAGTTTATTACGTGTTTCTCGGCTCTTGATGGCACCGCCACCCGTTGCCAGCACGATACCCTGCTGCTCAGAAAGGTCACCTATCACCTTCTCTTCGCGGATCCGGAATCCTTCTTCGCCTTCAACATCGAACACCCAGCCGATATCTGCACCACTACGGCGCTCAATCTCATGATCTGAGTCGAAAAACTCCAT
>JBOFSK010000108.1:0-19740 GCA_051651505.1 Aeromonas sp. | reverse complement strand
CGGCCAGCATGGCCAGTAACAGGGATTTGTACATCACTCACCTCAGATTGAAGAAAAAATGCCCGATTTGGGATGATATTCAGATCTGGGAACGAGGAGGGCGTTCGAGCCGTTCGCACGGGGCGTCCGGTATATAGAGAGAGGGGGGGGCGAATTCGGGGGTATCCGGTTCCAGCACTGCGACCATCAGGCTGTCGCTGGCCACCAGCGTCATCGAGAGGGCGGTGGTAAAGCTGCCGCACGGTATCGCTTTTTCCAGGGTCCGCTCGCTCTGGCTGCAGTGGGTGGTCAGGGTACAGAGGTCGGTAGCGGCACGGCTGCCAAACGACATCAACACCAGTACCAGACTCCACAAGGGGAGCCAGCGACGGGCATGAGCGAGTTGGCGACGGGTGAGAACCATGGAATGACTCGAAAATAACAAGGGGCACATGGTAACCCTGTGCCCCGGGGGAGGGTCAAGCCCTCCCCATGGTGTCAGTCAGCCCAGATTAAGGTTGCTGACGGGTCGCCGCCAGTACGATCTCGCGCACGCAGACGTTGGCAGGCTGGTTCCAGGCATACAGCACCGCCTCGGCAATCACTTCTGGTGCAATGACGCCGCCCATCTGCTCTTTCCAGTCGTGATAACCGGCTTTGATGCTCTCATCGGTGGTATGGCTGAGCAGCTCGGTTTCGACCGCGCCCGGGGCAATGGTCACCATCCGCACGCCGACATCGGCCACCTCTTCCCGGATGTTCTCGGTCAGGGCATGGACGGCGAACTTGGTGGCGCAGTAGGCCGCATGGTTCGGGAAGGTCTTGCGACCGGCGATGGAGCTGATGTTGATGATGGTGCCGCTGCGGCGCTCTTTCATGCCCGCCAGCACTGCGTGGACGCCGTTCAGCACCCCCATCACGTTGATGTTGAGCATCTGCTGCCACTCGGCGGGATCCTGCACATCGGCCTGACCCAGCAGCATGACACCGGCGTTGTTGACCATGCAGCCCACCGGGCCAAATTTGGCTTCCGCCTGCTGGACGGCGGCCTTCATGGCAGCGGTGTCGGTTACATCGACCCCGATGCAAAGGGTATTGGGCAGGTTCAGGGCCTGCATCGGCTCGACCCGACGGGCCAGCAGCAACAGCGGATGACCGGCAGCAGAGAAGGCACGGGCGATAGCGGCACCGATCCCGGCGGAGGCACCGGTGATCACGACGAGGGACTTGGACATGGGTATTTCCTTCTGATTCAAGAGTCGGTTTGAGCAAACAGGTGGCTAGCCAGCCCGCAATCCAATCACTATAGTCACTGCATCTATAACTGATAAATATTGTTTTCCGCTGGTTATCATCTAAAAAAACTATGGTTGGTTTATGCTGGACTTGAGATTGCTGCGTTTTTTTATCGCCATTTATGAAGAGAAGAACATCACGGTGGCCGCCGAACGCTGCCACGTCAGCCAGCCTTCCCTCTCGGCGGGGTTGCGCCAGCTGGAAGAGGCGCTCGGCGACAGCCTGTTTATCCGGGGCAAGAAGGGGGTGGTGGCGAAAGACCCGGCTCACTATCTCTATCCCCACGCGGTCAAGCTGGTGGAGGAGGCGCGCCGGCTGCCGGAGCTGTTTCGCCAGAAAGCGACCCGCGCGCGGCTCAATATCGCCATCATGCCGGACTTGAGTCGTCGTCGGGTGGCCGGGTTGCTGCAGCGGGTGCAGGGGGTGCTGCCGCAGCTGGATCTCACTCTCTCCGACTACAGCACCCCCGCCGACTGCCGACTGACGCTGGATGTCTTGCGCCGGGAGGACGAGATCTTCCTGCCGCTGTGGGAGGAGGATTACGTGCTTTGTGTGCCGGTCGACCACCCCCTGGCCAGGCGCGAGAGGATCGAGCTGGCCGAGCTGCAACATTATGATTTTATTGAGTGCCCGCCCTGCGAGGCCCATCAGCAGACTATCGGTCTGCTGGCCTGTGACCGGCTCACCCTCAATCTGGTGGCCAAGGCCGAAAGCAAGGGGCTGGTGATGGCGCTGGTGCTGGCAGGGGTTGGCATCAGTTTTCTGCCGGATGGGCTGGTGGAGGATGAGGCGGGGCTCTGTACCCTGCCGGTGAGCGGGCCGCGGATGTTTCGCCGGATCGGGCTTTGTTACCCGGCCCACCAGACCCTCAATCCGGCGCTGCGGGAGTTGATCCCCGAGTTGGCAGGCTATGGCCCTTGCTGATAAGGTCAGCTTGCTGCGCACCAAGGGGACGACCCGCAGCCTGAGACAAGCAGCCCGACACAAGGACGCAAAATGATCACCTATTACCCCATGTTAAAACACCTGCATATGACCCTGGCGCTGGTCAGTCTGCTGCTCTTTATCTACCGCTGGAGTCTGGCACTGGCTGGCAGCGCCCGATTGCAGCAGAAGTGGTTGAAGATCTTGCCACACCTCAACGACACCTTATTGCTGCTGTTTGGTGTGCTACTGGCGATCACGTTGCACATGAGCCCGGGTCAGCAACCTTGGTTGATGGCCAAGCTGATCGCGTTGGTTTGCTATATTGGGCTCGGCGTCATGGCGCTTAAACGGCCACAGCGCAGCCAGCGGCTGGTTTTCGGGGTCGCTGCGCTGGCGGTGTTTGGCTATATGGTGGGTACGGCCATCACCAAATCAGCCAGTTTTTGGCTGTTGTAAGTCATGTTGTCAGTCACAGAGGGGGGTAGCCCCCTCATTCGTCTTCTTGTTCTGGCCGTTCAATGTTTGCTGGTTCCATCGATTTTTAGTTCGTCATCCTGTTGATATCGCGACCTTGGGATACCGAATTGCTCGCTATTATGAACTCGCTTTGGCACCGATAACATTAATTTGTCGTTTTAAATCAATGACTTTTTTGCTTTTGTATGAAAATGGCGACAGTTGTCGCAGCAAAACTTGCGACACGGGCTGTCGCAGGTGGCGACTAGGATTACAGTCAACACTAAACCAGTGAAGGCATGCACCATGAGTAAGAAGCTGTTACGACAACTGACCTTGGCGCGCTGTATCCCGCACCGCCCTTACAAGCTGACCGCCAGCCAACTTCAGGTAAAACTGGAAGAAGAAGGTATCCAGGTTAGTCTGCGTACCGTGCAGCGGGACCTAGAGGAGATGTCTGGCATGGGACTGTTTGACCTCACTTCTGATGAGCGCAGCAAACCCCATGGTTGGTGCTTCGAGCGCCACGGCCTTAACGACTTTGCCAATATCATGCCGCTTTCGCTGGCGGTGGCCCTGAAAACCTGGAGTGATCAGGCGAGCCAACTGTTGCCAGCGAGTGTGCTAACCGAATTGAATCCGCTGGTCGACAAGGCCAGCCAGGTGATCCGCGACAGCCAAAGTGAGTTGGCCGAACGCTGGTTGGAGAGTGTCCATCAGTCGCCGCGGCCGTTTGCCGGCAACCCAGAGATCCGCCGCAGCACTTTGATCCGCGATGCGCTCTGGCGTGGTCGCAAGTTCAGTGCCGAGATCCAGCGAGTGATCAAAGAGCGCACCGTGTGGCTCTGCTACGACCGGATCAATCCACTCGGTGTGCTCAATCAACCGGATGGCCCGATCCTGCTCTGTACCTTGTCCGAGTTGGATCCCAAGGTTTATGGCATTCCGTTCGACCACATCAAGAACGTAGAGCTGACTAACTTTAGCGCCAGCCAGCCAAAGGATTTCAATATCCAGAAGCTGATCCGAGATCAGGGCTATCAGGATGTGAGCGGCCCGATCCGCTTCGTTGGTCGCATCGATGCCAACAGCCAGTCGCTGCTGGGCAACCAGATCCCCGGTAACAATCCGCGCATGACCCGCTATGACAAGCGCAGCGTCGTGGTTGAGACGGAAGTGCAAGATACCCCGGAGTTTCGCAGTTGGTTAAACAACATGAGTTGTGAGCTGGAGGTATTGGCGCCGGAGTCGCTGCGCAAGGCCTATCTCAACCCGGTCAATCGGCTGAGTTGAGATTAAAATATAACCGTAATGAGCCGAGCCTTGACTCGGCTCTTTTTTTGTCGCTTTTTTAAGCATATTTATGCAAATTATTTTTAAGTTTTCACGCTCGGGTTGAACCGCGTTTTTACCTCCTTTGAGATAGGATGAAGACTGTAAGAGATCCGCCATAGTGACTGTAAGACGCTGGCGCTTTAAGCCGTACGCCAAGCCCTGCCAGCATGGCCATTCTTTCCTGACTACAAAATTAAGTGGTTGTTTTTATTTGGGTTTTGAGGTTGTCTGATTTTTCTTCATGGTATTGCTTCGCATCTTTATCGCTGGGAGGTCCTTGTTTGGGGGGCGAATTTCCTTAGTATGGGTCTCACAAGGACGGAGCTAGCTCGGCAGGATGCAGGGCGGCGCATAAAGATGGAATAATCTGCAGGATGCAGACAAGGACACCTCAGGATGAGCTCGGTAATCAGGATGATTATCGTCAAGGATGAATGAGGATCACCGCAGGATGCGGTAGGAACACTCTCTGGATGAGAGCAGAACGAATGGAATATCGTTCTTCAGGATGAGCAGGAACTCGCCGGATGCGAGCAGGATACTTCAGGATGAAGTGAGATAATCTGGATGGTTATCGGTCAGGAAGACGCAGGGAATCCCCACAGGATGTGGTAACGGACACCTCCAGGATGGAGACAGTGAAGCAATTCAGGATGAATTGTCAGGCCAGGATCGCCAAAGGACACACCAACGGATTGGCAAGGGGATATTCCAACGGAGTTGGATAACGTCAGGGATTGCAGGGAGCATTGCAGTTCTAAGGACAGAACGATACGACTCTAGGGGACGGCTACCGCCGTCCCCTTTTCTTTTATGGTTTCGCCTGCGCAATCGCGTTTATTGATCTTGTTGTTCGACGATGGCTTTGAGCTTTGCCCGGATATCGAGCATGGCGAAGACGCCAAATAGCAAAATAGCCAGATAACGCCCTGTGCTGACGGTGAAATAGGGCTCGCAAGAGCGCTTCACCATGCGGGCCTGTACCCAATGCATCAAGAGTACGACCCCACCACAGATGGGAAGCAGATCGTTGAGCTTGCCAGGGAGCGGCACGACCAAACTACCCAGCACGCCGAACCAGAACAGTGCCATCATGGCGATGGCCAGCAGATTAAACAATTTCTTCATTATCCACCTCGCGTATATAAAGCTGATAACTCACCTGGCCGGTTTGCTTATCTTTGAGTCGCTGCCAGCTGGTGGGGAGTGGTAGCTCGGCCATCTCTTTTTCCCGTTCAAGATAGATCAGGGCATTGGGTGCCAGCCAGCCGCGCTGTTCTAGCAGTTCACATACCTGGGGTAGCAGATCACGGCGAAATGGCGGATCGAGAAAAACCAGATCAAAGGGCGTGGCCGGTCCTTGGAGCCAACGGATCGCCTCTGAGTGGATCACCTTACCCTGGCTGCTGCCGAGGGCGGTCAGATTTTTGTTAATCTGATCGGCAGCACCCTTGTCCATTTCGATCAGCGTCACCTGCTCGGCATAGCGCGACAACGCCTCCAGCCCCAGCCCGCCACTACCGGCAAACAGGTCGAGACAACGGGTCCCGCGGATGTAGGGCGCCAGCCAGTTGAAGATGGTCTCTTTGACCCGATCCGTGGTGGGTCTGAGGCCTTCGACATCCTTGACCGGTAATTTACGGCCTCGCCACTGACCGCTGATGATTCTTACAAAGCCCGACTTTCCTTGCGGGGCGGAACTCTTGCTTGGGCTGCTACGGCTGGATTTCACTCTGGGCATCGCGTTTCATCGTCAGAAAATATAGTGGTAGTATAAGGCGGTTCATTTTTATGCCGACCCGCCAAGGGACGGCTATCTTAGCAGTCAGCCAACGAAGTGAGTATTTTTTAGATGGCAAAAGGTTTGTTTTCCTGGCTGGGTTTCGGCCGCAAGAAAGAAGAGGCTCAGGCTGTCCCACCACAGACACCCCAAGCCACCCCTGTTATCGTTGAGCCTGAGGTTACTGCTACCCCAGCTCCGGCTGCTGAGGTGTTGTCGACTGTTGCAGCCGATGTGCCTGCCCACACCGTCAATACCCTGTCTCATCATGATGATGGCCTGCCGACCGTGCCGGAGGATAAAGGCCCACTGGTAGTGGAAGAGAGTGCCTCTGACCTTGAGCCGGTGATCGTCAACGAATCCCTGATGGCTGATGAGGCTCGGGTCGCGGCAGAAGTGCAAGCTGCTGAAGCCGCTCGGATTGCGGCAGAAGCGCAAGCTGCCGAAGCCGCTCGGATTGCAGCAGAAGCACAGGCTGCCGAAGCTGCTCGGATTGCAGCAGAAGCACAGGCTGCCGAAGCTGCTCGGATTGCAGCAGAAGCACAGGCTGCCGAAGCTGCTCGGGTTGCGGCAGAAGTGCAAGCAGCCGAAGCCGCTCGGATTGCGGCAGAAGCGCAAGCTGCCGAAGCCGCTCGTGTCGCTGCAGAAGTGCAAGCTGCCGAAGCCGCTCGTGTCGCTGCAGAAGCGCAAGCTGCCGAAGCGGCTCGGGTTGCTGCAGAAGTGCAAGCTGCCGAAGCCGCCCGGATTGCGGCACAAGCGCAAGCTGCCGAAGCCGCTCGGGTTGCAGCAGAAGCACAGGCTGCCGAAGCTGCTCGTATCGCCAAAGAGGCCCAGCGAGCGGAAGATCTGCGTCTGGTAGCCGAGATGGAGGCTGAGGCCGCCGCGCTGGCTGCGCTGCCGCTGGCCGCCGCCGTAGATGACGACACTCAGGACAAACCACAGCGGGAGGGCTTTTTTGCCCGTCTCAAGCGCAGTCTGGTGCGTACCAAAGAAAATATCGGCTCTGGCTTTATCGGTCTGTTCCGCGGTAAGAAGATTGACGATGATCTGTTCGAAGAGCTGGAAACCCAGCTGCTGACGGCGGATCTTGGTGTCGATACTACCCGTCGTATCATCGATGGGTTGGTGCAGCACGCAGATCGCAAACAGCTTAAGGATGCCGAGGCGCTCTACGGCCTGCTCAAGCAGGATATGGGGGCCATGCTGGCCAAGGTCGAGCAGCCACTGGTGATCGACACTAGCAAGAAGCCTTATGTGATCCTGATGGTTGGCGTCAACGGTGTCGGCAAGACCACCACCATCGGCAAGTTGGCCAAACAGTTCCAGGCTGAGGGCAAGAGCGTGATGTTGGCCGCAGGTGACACCTTCCGTGCCGCTGCGGTTGAGCAATTGCAGGTATGGGGCCAGCGTAACAATATTCCGGTGATTGCCCAGCATACCGGTGCCGATTCTGCTTCCGTTATTTATGACGCTATCGAAGCCGCCCGTTCCCGCGGCGCTGATGTATTGATCGCCGATACCGCCGGTCGCCTGCAGAACAAGAGCAACCTGATGGAAGAGCTCAAGAAAGTGGTGCGGGTGATGAAGAAGCTGGACGACGAGGCACCTCATGAGGTCATGCTGACCCTGGATGCGGGCACCGGCCAGAACGCCCTGAGCCAGGCCAAGCTGTTTAGCGAGGCGGTGGGGCTGGATGGGATCACGCTGACCAAGCTGGATGGTACTGCCAAGGGCGGGGTTATTTTCGCAGTGGCCGACAAGTTCCAGATCCCGATCCGTTATATCGGGGTGGGCGAGGGGATCGACGATCTGCGTCCTTTTGTGGCGAACGACTTTATCGAAGCGCTGTTCAGTCGTGATGAATAAGTCCGGTCGCGCTGAGTAAGTGTCCCATACCCCGACTTCGGTCGGGGTTTGTCACTATTGGGTTGTTGGATGTCGTGTCGACAAAGGTGGCAAGATGGTCGGCTGTGGGTCAGCCATTTCATCAAGGCCCAGTGTCGGCGGCGATGAGCCAGCACGCCATACGTCGATCCCTGCCGGGGTTGGTCAATGTCAGGGAACCGTTATGATTCGTTTTGATAAGGTCAGCAAGGTATACAGCGGCGGCCATCAGGCGCTGCAGAAGGTCAGTTTTCACCTGCATAAGGGGGAGATGGCTTTTCTGACCGGGCACTCGGGGGCGGGCAAGAGTACGCTGCTCAAATTGATCAGCGTGATGGAGCGCCCGACCGATGGTCAGGTGTTTTTTCATGGCGATGACGTTAGCCATATCCAGCGCAGCGAGATCCCCTATGTACGCCGCCAGATCGGGATGATCTTTCAGGATCACCGGTTGCTGATGGATCGCACCGTGTTTGACAACGTGGCCCTGCCACTGGTCATTGACGGCTACAGCCACGCTGACATCCACAAGCGCGTAGCTGCTGCCCTTGATAAGGTCGGACTCCTTGGTAAAG
Organism: Aeromonas sp.; assembly: GCA_051651505.1. Classification (GTDB taxonomy): domain Bacteria; phylum Pseudomonadota; class Gammaproteobacteria; order Enterobacterales; family Aeromonadaceae; genus Aeromonas. Next base: position 11,508 of record JBOFSK010000108.1, on the reverse strand, counting down.
AGCGTTATCAGCCGCGCATGCTCTCTGGTGGTGAGCAGCAGCGGGTCGGCATTGCTCGCGCCATCGTCAACAAACCGCCCTTGCTGCTGGCAGATGAACCGACCGGTAACCTGGATCCCCAGCTCTCCATGGACATCATGCGGTTGTTCCAGGAGTTCAACAGTTTTGGCGTCTCTGTGCTGATAGCTACCCACGATCTGGGATTGATCGCCCGCATGCGTTATCGCAACCTGACCCTCAAGGCGGGTCGTATGTATTCGGCCGGGGAGGAGCTCTGATGGCTATTGTGCGTCATAAACAACCGCTATGGCGGCGCTTGATGATGGCCGGGGTAGACCACGTGCGCCAGGCATTTGCCAGTTTGGGTGAGCTGTGGCGCAATCCGCTTGCCTCCTTGATGACCCTGGCCGTATTGGGCGTCAGTTTAGCGCTTCCCTCTTGTTTTCATGTGCTGCTGAAAAACGCCGAAGTGGTAGAGGGTAGCTGGCAGAGTAGCTCACAAATTTCCCTTTATTTGCGCAAGGATCTGCCGGAACAGAGCATTATCGACCTGCAACAACGGATCTTGCTTTATCCCGAGGTCGATTCGGTCACTTATCTAAGTCGTGATGATGCACTGCGCGAGTTTCGCGAGATCTCCGGTTTCGGTGATGCCCTCGATTATCTCGACAGCAACCCGTTGCCGCCGGTGCTGAGCGTTGTTCCTGATCCGCGCTGGCAGCACCCGGAAGGGGCGGCGGAGTTGCTTGGCAAGCTCAATCACGAAAGTGGTGTCGAGCAAGGCAAGCTGGATCTGCAGTGGTTAACCCGACTGCAGGGGATCATGAATCTGTTACGCCATACCATTACCGGTATCGCGGTGCTGTTGCTCTCTGCGGTGCTACTGATTGTCGGCAATACCTTGCGTCTGAATATTCTGAATCAGCGTTCCGAGATCGAAGTGCTTAAACTGATTGGTGCCACTGACGCCTTTATTCATCGCCCTTTCCTTTATACCGGGATCTGGTTTGGCATCATTGGCGGCATGTTAGCCTGGTGGCTCACTGAGGTGATGGTGATCTGGAGCGAAGGGGTCGTGAAGGAGCTGGCGGGCTTGTACAACAGCAGTTTTCGATTGGTTGGCATGGGCGCGCTTGACGGGCTTAACCTGATCCTGCTGGGGGCTTTGCTGGGGCTGATTGCTTCCTGGTTCTCGGTGCATCGTCATATTCGCGATATCGAGCCATCCTGATGGATTTGTTAGCAACGTAAATTGCTGGATTTTGCGACGTGGATCAAGTAAAAGAGGCACCGTTTCTGGCTTGGTTATCTTAGGTAGCGTATCGTGGATCACGATGATCTTCCGGATCTTGGCCAGATCCCGAGAACCCTCTGATTTATAAACAGTCTATTAGGCTGAAGCATTGATACGAGTATGGTTTTTTGCCTTGCTCGTCTGACTTGGCAAGCATGTGAAGGTTGCGAGCTCCGCAACAATGGACTTAGCATGCTACTTTTCGGGGGTCCTTTATTGTGACCCCCTTTTTTTGACCGTTCATTTATGATTCATCCTGCAGGCATAAGATAGCCCGGTCCGAAACTGGGTCGGTATATTTGATACGGACCACGGAATGGCATCCGGTCAGTAGACAGACCCTCCCAGGGTGTTAGACTGATTTGATTGAAAAGTTTAAGAGGTAACAGATGGGCACGTCACTGCAACGCACTATGGCTCTGATCCCGCAAGGTAGTCTGGAAGGCTATACCCAGGCAGTAAATTCTATTCCGGTGCTAAGCGCAGAGGAAGAGCGTGAGCTGGCTGAGCGTTTGCAGCAGGATGGCGATCTCGAGGCTGCCCGCAGGCTGATTATGTCGCACCTGCGTTTTGTGGTTCATGTTGCCAAAAGTTATGCCGGTTACGGTCTGCCGCAGGCTGATTTGGTGCAAGAAGGCAATATCGGCTTGATGAAAGCGGTTAAGCGCTTTGACCCGACCGTCGGGGTGCGACTCGTCTCCTTCGCCGTGCACTGGATCAAGGCTGAAATCCACGAATATGTGCTGCGTAACTGGCGCATGGTCAAGGTGGCCACCACCAAGGCTCAGCGCAAGCTCTTCTTTAACCTGCGCAAATCTAAAAAGCGTCTGGGCTGGCTGAACCATGAAGAGGTTCAGGCTGTGGCCGCCGATCTTGGCGTTTCTGCCAGTGATGTGACCGAGATGGAAGGGCGCATGAGCAATTACGACCAAGCGTTCGATCTGGTGGGGGATGAGGAAGAGGAGGGCGGTTTTGCTCCTGTTCACTATCTGGAGGACAAATCCTCCGATCTGGCCACCACCATCGAGAATGACAACTGGGATGATCATGCGACCCGTCGTCTGAGTTTGGCCCTTGCCACCCTGGATGAGCGCAGCCAGCACATCATCCGCGCCCGCTGGCTCGATGATGACAGCAAGACCACTCTGCAGGAGCTGGCCGATACCTACGGCGTCTCTGCCGAGCGGGTGCGTCAACTTGAGAAAAACGCCCTCAAGAAGCTGAAAGATGCCATGGAAGCCTGATGCTTCCTCTCATAAAAACAGGGCCTGATGGCCCTGTTTTTGTTTCGCAAGGATCTGGTCGGCTTTGCCTTGGTTACCATTGAGTGTGTTATGTTGCCGCTACGACCACATTAGGGAGAGCAGAAGTGAAACTGTTGAACGACTTGTTTACCAACAACCGTGAATGGGCGGAACGGCTCAAAGCGGAGGACCCGCATTTTTTCGCCACCCTCTCCGCCCAGCAAGCCCCCGAGTATCTCTGGATCGGTTGTTCTGACAGCCGGGTTCCCGCCAACCAGTTGATGGGGCTGCTACCGGGGGATGTCTTCGTCCACCGCAACGTCGCTAATCTGGTGGTTCACACCGACTTCAACTGCCTCTCGGTGCTGCAATATGCGGTAGAGGTGCTCAAGGTGAAGCACATCATCGTCTGTGGTCACTACGGTTGTGGCGGGGTTAAAGCCGCGATGCAGAATCAGGAGCTCGGTCTTATCGACAACTGGTTGCGCAATATCAAGGATGTCTACTTCAAATATGGTGAGCAGCTTGAAGCCATCGAGGATGAGCACGAGCGTTTTGACTACCTGTGCGAGCTTAACGTGGCCGAGCAGGTGGCCAATGTCTGTCACACCACTATTGTGCAGAACGCCTGGCGCAAGGGGCAGGAGTTGGCCATCCATGGCTGGATCTACGGGATCAAGGATGGTTTGCTGCACGATCTGAATTTATGTATTAGCGGGCCGGATCAGATCCCCGATGTCTATCGTGCCTGGCCCGATATGCGTCCGCCTCACCGGCGGCGCTGAGCGCCAGGTTTTACCTGTAATATGTGACAATTGATCTGCCTGTTCGACGTGCATTACACTACCGCCGCGGTTTGACTCACCGTGTGTTCAATACTCTTGTATCTGTTTTTATCAGTAGCACAGAGTGTTAGTTTTGATATGAGTGTTCCTTTTGGTCCCCTTCGAGGGACCATTTTTATACCGGCCCCCTTTTTGTGTTCTGTCGTTACCCGCTCGGGTGCACCATTCTTGGTATTCTCACTGTGCTTTGGTTATGCTTGCCCGCCTAAATAGCAGGCGCTGGCCAGCCATAGGGTTGGCCTGATCGCGGCTGCTACCATGAAGCCACATGGATGGGGTTGGCGATAGGGAAAGGCCCATGAAATTAACGACACAGCTTGTCTCATTTATCACTCTGTGCGTGATTGCCGCCATGGCGATCGTCCTGGTCGGCGGGGTGTTCAGCTTTCGCGAACTGGGCATGGAGCTGCAGCAAAAGAAGGTCGATGCACTGGCGGAGGTGATCGACAAGCAGCTCGACGGGACGCAAGACGTAGCACAGATGAGCCGCTGGTTGCCAACCTTGCTGCGGGCCTCCCACGTGGTGGAGCTGGAAGTGCGCAAAAATGAGCAACGAGTCTACTGGTTTCGCGATGTGCGCCCGCCCGCCGATGAACGGCAGTTGTTACGCTACAGTCATCCCTTACCTCATCAAGCCGGTATGCAGGCCGACTTCAAGCTGGAGCGGCCCTTCAAGGAAGTGGAATACTCCATTCGGGCGATGTCCGGTATCTCGTTCGGTATCTTTATTGTGGTGTTCGGTCTTTGGTACTCCATCCGCTGGCTACGCCAGCAGTTGCGCGGTGCCGAATTGCTGGATATTCGCGCCCGGCTGATCCTCGATAACAAGCTCTCTAAATTGAGCCATGACACTGCGCAAGAGTGGCCAGGCTCAGCCAGCCAGGCTATCGACCACTTATTGGCCGAGCTGGCCGATGCTCGCAAAGAGCGCAGCCGTTTCGACAACTTTATTCGCAGCAACGCCTTTGTCGACAAGATCACCGGCATCGGCAACCGGTTATTTTTTGATAACCGGCTGGAGAGCGCCATCATGGAGGCGAGTGTGATGAGCGGCGGGGTGCTGTTGATCGATCTTGCTTGCTTAGAGGAGCTGGAGGCCGAATCATTTGAGCGGCAGCGCCATGATCTGCTGCAAGAAGCCAGCGCTACCATTGGGGCTTTCGTGCGCAAACATAACGGTGCGCTACAGGCTCGCTACGCCGGGCAGGTATTCGCGGTGCTGTTGCCAAACATGTCCGAGAGCGAAATGGTGGAGGGCGCCAACCAGTTGCTCAAGAGTCTGCAGCGGCTGCACTGGCCGCAAGCCGCTGATCCGGACGCCGCAGTCTATCTGGGCGCGGTCTGCTATCAGGCACAAGACTCCTTGCTCAAGGTACAAGAAGAAGCCGAGCTGGCCCTCAAGAGTGCCCGTCTGCAGGGGCACAATGGCTGGTTTCTTTATGAGAAGCAGCTGGATGAGGACCAGAGTAGCAAGGGGTCAGTGCGTTGGCGCACCCTGATCAGCCGTCGCCTCGACGAGCAGGCCATCGAATTTTATAGTCAGCCGATCCAGCAGGATCGCGGTCAGGTGATATTGCAGCAGGAGCTGCTCACCTATCTCCACGATGAGCAGGGGCGGCCGCTGCAGGCGGGGATCTTTATGCCGATGGCCGAGAAGGTTGGGTTGTTGCTGCAACTGGATCGCTGGGTGGCGCAGCAGACGCTGAGCCTGCTCGGTCAGCGTGACGAACAGAGTTGCCCCATTAGCCTAGCCCTGAGTGCCCAGAGCCTGCTTAATCGTGATTTTCAGCACTGGCTCTTTTTTACCCTGTTTCAACAAGCGCGTAGTACCAACGAGCGGTTGATCCTGCAGTTGTCAGAGGCGCAGGTGACCCGTCATTTTGAGGCTCTCAAACAGCCACTGCGCTCCCTGCGGATGCTCGGCTGCCGGCTGGCCATCGATCATGCAGGTCAGGATGTGGTGAGTACTCAGTACATCAAGGAGTTTGAGATTAATTTTCTCAAGTTGCACCCCAGCTTGGTGCGAGAGATCCATCTCCGTCAGGTTAACCAGATGGCCGTGCGCAGCCTGGTCGGGGGCTGCGCCAATACCAGTACCCGGGTGCTGGCAGTGGGGGTGGAGAGTAGCGACGAGTGGAAGATGCTGCGCCACCTCGGGGTGCATGCGGGCCAAGGTCCATGGTTTGCCACCCCCCAGCGTTTGGATATCGGGTCGGCAGACACTTGAGTCGGTGGCGGTTAGAGCCGGCGCTGCTCTTTAAGCCCGTTTAGACCCTGCATGCCACCGGTGTGGATAAACACAATCTTGCTGCCGGGGGCAATCCGGCCGGCAGTGAGTTCGCGAAACAGTCCCCACATCGCCTTGCCGCTGTAAATGGGCTCCAGCGGCAGGCCGGTTGCACTGCTGAAATCTTGCGCCCATTGCCACAATCTGGGGCTGAATTTGGCGTAGCCACCGTCGTGGTGATCGAGCGCGATCCGCCACCCGGGCACATTGGCCGCCGCAGGATAAAGGCGGCAGACCTCGTCGGCGATAAAGTGACCCCCTTTCAATACTGCGATAGCGAGGATCTGCTCCGTTGCTCGCTTACCGGCGATAAGCCCGGCCAGCGTGCCGCCACTGGCGCAGGGTAACACCCAGAGATCTGGTGAGAAGGGCACCTCGCTGACCAGTTCTGCAACCCCGGGGATGGCCAGTGGGCTGCTGCCCCCTTCTGGCACGATCAGAGTATCCGGTGCTTCGAATTGGGCCAGCCACTCGGGATCTTGTCGCCGCCGATAGTGCAGGCGGTCGACGAACAGCAGATCCATCCCCCACTGTTTGGCATCACGCAGAGTTGCGTTACTGACAGCAGTGGCCTCACCCCGTATGATGCCCGTGGTGCGCAGCCCTGACTGGTAGCCGGCAGCAGCCAGGGCATGAATATGATTTGAGTAAGCGCCGCCAAACGAGAGCAAGTGACGTTTTCCGTGCTCGCGGGCGTAGTGCAGATGGTATTTGAGTTTGCGCCACTTGTTACCCGAGATGGCCGGATGGATCAGGTCATCCCGTTTGCACCAGAGCTCGACGCCATAGTGGGTTAGCAAGGGGTGAGCGATGGCTTGCAGGGGGGAGGGTCCGGCGACCTGGTTATCAGTGTCCTCAGCTGAAATGCAGGGTTTCAATGGCTGTTCCGTCTTTTATGTAGAGATTTACCGGCATTTTATGTTTAAATTTAAAACAATTAATCAATAACTTTGGCGAGCTTAGATGAAAACACTGTTCAGGCGGTCGACACCAAGCTACCGGGTGGGACTGTTGCTGGCCAGTGACAGTGTCATGCTGACCGCAATGACCCAGCCCCCTCTGTTTGCAACTCGTGCCATTAACGGTCCACAAGAGTGGGCGCTTGCTATCCGTGAGCTGTTTAACCGTCATGGACTGGTCAGGCCCAAGGTCCGGGTGGCCCTTGCGGCCAGCCTGTATCAACAGATCCAAATTGACAAGCCCGCGGTACCTGATAACGAGATGGCAGGGGCGCTTCCCTGGGCGATCAAGGATTATGTCAGTGAGCCGGTGCTAGAGCTGGCCATGGATTATGTGGACTTGCCCACCCCCCCCGCCGGACGTCCGCGCATTAATGTGATCTGCCTGGCCAAGAGTCGGGTCCAGCAACTGGCGGATGCCATCAACGGTATTGCCACCTTGCAATCCATTATCAGCGACGAGCTGGCGCTCACCTCCCTCTACCCAGTAGATAACACAGTGCGGATGCTGCTGTGGCAGCCCAAGGGGCAGGATTTGCAACTGCAGGTGTTTCATCAGGGGGGGATCTGCTTCTCGCGTCAGCTGCGGGGTTTTACCAGCCTGACTGGTGACCATGAACCGGACGGCATGTTACTGGACTCGCTAGCCTTGGAGATCCAGCGCTCCCTCGATTATCTGGCAGGTCAACTTAAGCTGCCTGCGTTGGGTCAGATGCAGCTGGCGGTGGCCTCACCCTTTATTGGTTCCCTGGTGCGTTATATGGAGCAGGCCTTTGGTTTTGCGGTCAGCGCCATGGCCAATAAAGCGGTGCTGGCGGGAGTTGAATATCTGCCGGCTTATGCGGCTGCGCAGGGAGAGGGTGTGGCCATCGTGAAGGGGGCGTCATGAAGCGTCAGATCAACCTCTATAGCGCCGAGTTTCGTCCCGCGCGGCAGTGGGTCAGTCTTAACCAGATGGCACTGGCATGGGGCTGTGCACTGCTGCTGATCCTGTTGCTGGGGGTGACTTATAGCTGGCAGCAGCAACAGGTCAGCCGGGCGCTGGCGCAGCGCTCTGCCGAGCTGGAGATCAAGCGTAGCGAGGCGCAACGGCTCGATGCCGAGCTGGCGCGCCATCAGGCAGATCCCCGGCTGCAACAGCAGTTGGTCAACAAGCAGGATCAACTGACTGCCAAACAGGCGCTGATGCATCAGCTGGGTAATTTGATCCTGCAAAAATCCGCGGGCTACGCCAGCGTGATGGCGGACCTCTCCCGCATTCGCAACAGCAACCTCTCGCTGCAGCGCATCGAGATCAACGAAGGGCGGATCAACCTCTCCGGCTTTGCCAGCCGCAGTCAGGATGTACCGGCCTGGGTCAACCGTTTCAAGCAGACTTCGAGCCTGGCTGGGCGGGAGTTTGGTGAATTGACCTTGAGCCGTGACAAAGAGGGTCACCTGACTTTTCAGTTGAGCGGTATCGTGCGGGAGGACCCCTGATGAACCTGAAAACACCATGGCAGGCATGGGGTCAGCATATCGCCATGCTGAGCTTGCGGGAGCGGGTGCTGATCCTGTTGACCGGTCTGATATTGCTGGGCGCGGCCGGTTTTTACGGTTGGCTTGAGGATGCGGATACCCGCTTGCAGCAGGATCGTGCAGCCTTGCGCGCCGCCGAGCGTGATCTCGAGTTGATCGAGCTGGAAAACCTCGGCAAGCAGGCCCGGCTCAAGCGGGATCCCAATCAGGGGGTTCGCGACCAGCTGGCGCAGGTCGAAGCGGAGCGGGATCAGATCGACGGTGAGCTGAAGGCCCAGACCGTCGATCTGATCCCGGCCCATGAGATGCCGCTGGTGCTGGAGGCTGTGCTCTCTCGCTCTACCAATCTCCATATGTTGGCTCTCAGTTCGTTGGAGCCGACCCCACTGATGGCGGGCATGCAGCAGATCAACCTTTACAAGCACGGCATCAGGATCCAGCTGGAAGGCGGGTACTTTGATATTTATCAATATCTTAAAGCGATGGAAGCCTTACCGCGCCACTTTTATTGGAAGCAGTTCGACTATCAGGTCAAAGCCTATCCCGGCGCAGTGGTGGAGATGGAGATCTACACCTTGAGTACCAGCAAGGAGTTTATCCGTGGCTAGAGTGTTTGCGTTGTGCTGTTGCCTGTTCAGCTTGCTGGTACAGGCGGAGCAGGTCGAGGTATTGCAGGATCCCACCGCGCCACTGGCGGAGGGGGGAGTCGCTGCCCGGGTGAGCGGCGACAATCATGCCGGGTTACCGAAGCTGCAGAGCATCATGCTGGGCAATGGCCCGGCACTGGCGGTGCTCAATGGCAAGAGTTATCGGGTTGGTCAGCAGTTTGATGGCTATATGCTGCGGGCCATCAAGGCTGATGCAGTGGTGCTGGAGAAAGCAGGAAAACGCCATACGGTGTTGTTGTTTGCCAGCAAGATCCGGGGTTGAGTCGGTGTTGCCTGTGGCCAGGCGAGCCAGTTTTATTGAATTTAATTGCAAGTCAGGGTGCCCTAGTTACATGAAAACACACCGTCTTTGTTTGATCGCTCTGGCCATGTTGGCGGCTGGCTGTACCACCTATCATCACGCCGAGCCGACTCAGGCCAAAGATGCCCTCAAACAGGCCATCAATGAACAACAAAAGCAGGCCGCGCCACTCACTGTGTTGCCCAAATCGGTACAAAGTGAATTGCTGCAGCTGAACCGGCCCCCGATGCCAGCCGGTATGCCGGAGCAACGGCTGCGCATCGCGGCCCACGATGTCGAGGCGGTGGCATTTTTTGGCTCCCTGTTTAAAGGCTCCCGCTATAGCGTGGCGGTGCATCCCGGGGTGGCCGGACAGATCTCGGTCGAGCTCAAGGATGTGACCTTATTGGAAGTGTTGGCGGTGGTGGGTGACATGTATGGCTTCGATGTGCAGCGCAAGGGTAATGTGTTTCACATCTACCCAGCCGGTCTGCGCACTGAAACCATCCCGGTTAATTACTTGATGATGTCCCGCCGCGGCCAATCTCGCACCTCGGTCAGTACTGGCGGGGTGACTGCCAATGACAGCAACAATGACAGCAACAATGGCAGCAATAACAGCAGCTTCGACAACGCGTCGAACAACAGCGGCAGCAACAGTTCATCCAGTAATAATTCGAATGGCGACAGCAGTAACGGCACCCGGATCGAGACCGATACCAACAGTGACTACTGGACCGATCTGCGCGCTGCCCTGCAGACCCTGATTGGCAGTGGCGACGGTCGCGCGGTAATCACCAGCCCGCAGGCGGGTCTGGTGACCATTCGCGCCAATCCGAAAGAGCTAAAAGCGGTGCGTGAGTTTCTCAGCCAGTCAGAGCGCCATCTCAAACGTCAGGTGGTGTTGGAGGCGCGGATCATCGAAGTGGCGCTCAATGAGGGGTACGAGCAGGGGGTGGACTGGAGTGGCCTCTCTGCCAGCTGGGATGGCGGCAAGGGGATCACCGGTGGCGGTTCGGCGGCTAATTCCTCGCTACCCATCACGCCCAACCAGATTTTCAGTGCGCTGGGTGGTGGTGCCGGTTTCAAGATTGCTGACGGTAACTTCAATGTGGCGGTCAACCTGCTTAAGACCCAGGGCGATGTCAACACCCTCTCCAGCCCCCGAGTCACCGCGACCAATAACCAGAAGGCGGTGATCAAGGTGGGCACGGACGAATATTTCGTCACCAATGCGACCAGCACGGTGACGTCGACCACCACAGGCACCGAGCGCACCCCGAATGTGGAACTGACCCCCTTCTTCTCCGGCATCGCATTAGACGTCACACCGCAGATCGATGAACTGGGGCGGGTGCTGTTGCATATTCACCCCTCTGTCATCGATACCGAAGAGCAGAAGAAAACCATCGATCTGGGCGCGACGGGGGGAAAATTGGAGCTGCCACTGGCCAAAAGTGCGATCCGCGAATCCGATACCGTGGTGCAGGCCAATAACGGCGACATCATCGTCATCGGCGGGCTGATGAAGACCGACAAGCAGGAGATCGTCAGCAAGGTGCCGCTGCTGGGGGACATCCCCTGGGTGGGTGAAGCCTTTACCAACCGCCGCGAGAGCACCAGGAAGGTGGAGCTGGTGATCATGCTTAAGCCGACCGTGGTGGAGAAAGATACCTGGCAAAATGAGCTGCAACGCTCCGCTGATCTGCTCGACAAGTGGTATCCAGCCAAGGGCTAAGCCATGAAACGCAAACCACTATCCATCAATCCGGGCCTACCGGGGCTTATCGTCCGGATCGTCCTGTGGTTAGCCATGGTAGGTGACACTTGATGTACCTGACCCACCTTGGTTTGCAGCAGGCGCCGTTTGGCCTCACCCCTAACACCGGCTTTTACTACGGTCTGCCGCCGCACCAAGAGGCGCTGCAGGTGCTCAACTGGGCGCTGGCACAGGGGGAGGGCTTTATCAAGGTGACCGGCGAGGTGGGCACCGGCAAGACCCTGCTCTGTCGCAAACTGCTCAGCGAATTGGGCTCGGAAGCGTGCCCGGTGCGGCTCGCCTGGCTACCCAATCCCCACCTCACGCCAGCGGAGCTGCGCATTTCACTGGCACTGGAGCTGGGCTTGGCGGTGCAGGATCAGAGCGAGCTGGATCTCACTGATCGCATCCATCGCCATCTGATCGGCCTGCATCAGCAGGGTTGTCAGGTGGTGGTGTTAATCGACGAGGCCCAGGCACTACCGGACGAGACGCTGGAGGCAATCCGCCTGTTTGGCAATCTCGAGACCGAGTCGAGCAAGTTGCTGCAGATCGTGCTGTTCGGTCAGCCGGAGCTGGATGCCCGGCTGGCCAGGCCTCATCTGCGCCAACTGCGCCAGCGGATTGGCTTCTCCTACGGTTTGCGCCCGCTGC
>JBOFSK010000107.1:0-3185 GCA_051651505.1 Aeromonas sp. | reverse complement strand
GGGACCGAGTTCTTGTTGACCGTGATATTGGCTTTACCAAGGGCCGCATCGGCCTCTTTACCGGTCAGCTCAAGGCCAATCAAATCCACCAACATCAGATGGTTGTCAGTACCGCCGGAAACGATCTTGTAACCGCGCGCGATAAAGGTCGCCGCCATGGCCTTGGCGTTTTTGACCACCTGAGCCTGATAGGTCTTGAATTCGGGCTCCAGCGCCTCTTTAAAGGCAACCGCTTTACCGGCGATGACGTGCATCAGTGGGCCACCCTGACCACCCGGGAAGACGGCAGAGTTGAGCTTTTTGTAGAGATCTTCGTCATCAGCGGCGGAGAGGATCAGACCACCACGGGGACCGGCCAGGGTTTTATGGGTGGTGGAGGTCACCACGTGGGCGTGGGGCACCGGGTTCGGGTAGACGCCAGCGGCAATCAGACCCGCCACGTGAGCCATGTCGACAAACAGGTAAGCACCGATTTTGTCAGCGATTTCGCGCATACGAGCCCAGTCAACGATGCCGGAGTAGGCGGAGAAACCACCGATCATCATCTTCGGCTTGTGCTCAACGGCCAGGCGTTCCATTTCGTCGTAGTCAATTTTGCCGGACTCATCGATACCGTAAGGAATGATGTTGTAGAGCTTGCCGGAGAAGTTGACCGGGGAGCCGTGAGTCAGGTGACCACCGTGGGCCAGGTTCATACCCAGCACGGTGTCGCCCGGCTGCAGCAGCGCCATGTAAACGGCGCTATTGGCCTGGGAGCCGGAGTGCGGCTGCACGTTGGCGTAAGTGGCACCGAACAGCTCTTTGGCGCGCTCGATGGCCAGGGTTTCGACCACATCCACATACTCGCAACCACCGTAGTAACGCTTGGCCGGGTAGCCTTCAGCGTACTTGTTGGTCAACTGGGAGCCTTGGGCTTCCATGACGCGGGGGCTGGTGTAGTTCTCAGACGCAATCAGTTCGATGTGCTCTTCCTGACGACGGGTTTCGTCTGTGATGGCCTGCCAGAGCTGGGGGTCATAGCTGGCGATGGTCATGTCACGTTTCAACATCCGTTTATCTCCTGAAAATCGTTTGCGCATTAGGGGTGGTGGGCGTGGCATTGTAACGTGAGCCAGATCAAAGAGACAGTGCAAGCACCCAAAAAGATGTTGACTTTATGTTGTAAAAAGCCAGATTTCCTCTACGTTCAACACCCTGGTCTCTGCGGCAAAAGGCGCATATTTGATCTCCTCCCTTGGACGGGCAAAACCCGAAGAGGATCCCCCCTAGCCCCTCGGAAGCGAACTCATTCAAAACACGTTCAATCGTGATGGCACTGATGGCCACCCGCAGCAGTTAAAACTGCGAATCCCTATTGACCGCCAGCCACTGCTGTAACCCCCTCACCGCCGTTTCAAATTGCGGCCCGATTGCCGCCGTCTCCCCGCCCCCTGCCTCAAGGGCCGCACAATGGCTGGCAAGTTCAGTCAAGCCCAGCGCCAATGCACTCCCCTTGAGCTTGTGCGCCAGCTGCCGTTGCTCACTGCCCTCCCCCTTGACCAACTCGTTCACTAACACTTGCCCTTGCGACTCAAACAGCGCGACAATCTGGCGGATCCGCACCATGCCGAGCAGGGGCAGATCGGCATCGAGCAGCGGATTGGCCCACTCGGACCGATTAGCGGCGGCGCCAGCTAACTGCACGGGCAACGCGATAGAAGCCTCCTCCTGCCGAAACAGCCGATCGATGGCATTCGCCAACACTGCCAGCCGCACCGGCTTGCCAACAAAATCGACAAAACCGGCGGCGAGGCAGTGGCGGATATCCTCCGGATACATCTGAGCCGAAATGGCGATAGCGGGCAGCGGTCGCTCATGCACCTCTTCGCTAATGGCGGCCAGATCCTCACGCAAGCTGATGCCATCCATATCAGGCAGATTGATATCGAGCAGCGCCAGCTCGAAGGGGTGCTCGGTCACCCGCGCCAGCGCGCTGCGACCATCCTCCGCCAAGGTGACGCGATGGCCGAGGCGGGTCAGCATGCCGTGCGCCACCAGCCGATTGATCTCGTTATCCTCCACCAGCAGGATATTGCGGGACTGGCCAAGGCGCAGTGGCTGCGCCTCGGCAGACAGCTGAGCACTCGAGCGTTGCAACGGCAAGCTGAAGCTAAATTCACACCCCTTGCCCGGCTCGCTGGCAAGGATAAGCTCGCCCCCCATGGCGGCCAGCAGCTTGCGGCTGATGGCAAGCCCGAGCCCGGTGCCCCCCTGATGGCCGATGTCCCGCGTGCGCTGGCGGAACGCCTCAAACACCACCTCCTGCTCCTCGGTCGGAATACCGGGGCCAGTATCGCGCACCACGAAGCGGATGCAGGGCTCGGCACAAGGGCCTTGGCAGACCAGGGGCGCCACTGTCAGGGTAATCTGGCCACGGGCGGTAAACTTGACCGCATTGCCGAGCAAATTGCCGAGCACCTGGCGCAGTTTGCCCAGATCTCCCTCGACCACCTGCGCCAACTCGGGCGCATATTCCAGCGCCAGCACGACCCCCTTGGCCGCTGCCTTGGGCCGGAACAACGCGCAGAGCTCATCCACCAGCTGGAACAGGGGGAAGGGCTCGCGGCGCGCCTCCACATGGCCCGCCTCGATCTTGGAGTAGTCGAGAATGTCGTTGAGGATCTCCAGCAGGGATTCGCCACTGTGCTCGATGGCGGCCAGATAGCGCTGCTGGGTATCGCTGAGGTGGGTATCTTCCAGCAGCGTCAGCCCCCCCAGAATGCCGTTCATGGGGGTGCGGATCTCATGGCTCATGGTGGCGAGAAAGACCGACTTGGCCCGGTTAGCCTGCTCTGCCTCGGCGCGGGCCTGCCGCTGCTTCTCCACCTCTTCATTGAGCCGCGCGTTGGCGTGGCTGAGCTGGCCGGTGCGCTCCTCGACCCGCGACTCCAGCTCCCGCTGATAACGGCCCAATGCCACCGCATTGTCACGAAATACCTGCAGGGCCCGCCCCAGCTCCACCAGCTCATCGCGCCCGGCACTGGCGATCGGCTCAAGGGGGGTCAGATCCCCGCGCGCCAAGCGGCTCATCCCGGTCACCGCCCGCTGCAGCGGCCAGACAATCCGGCCGTAGACCATGCGCCACATCAACAGCATCAGCAGCACCAGGGTGAACAGGCCAATCCCCAGCAGCGCCTGCTCCAGCA
>JBOFSK010000106.1:0-5402 GCA_051651505.1 Aeromonas sp. | reverse complement strand
AGATGCCGATGTCGCCCGCTGATCCCATCTCTGTTGCTCGTGCAACTGCGCCGCTGCTGGAGGCGCGCGCGCTCGCCATTGCAGGGCGGCTCTCCCCCCTCGATATCCGCTGGCATGGCGGCCAGCTGGTGGCACTGCTCGGCCCCAATGGCAGTGGTAAGTCGACCCTGCTCGGCGCGTTGGCGGGGATTTTGCCTGCCGAGGGCACGGTGCTACTGGGGGGGGAAGTACTCACTGACCTGAGCTGGCCGGAGCTGGCCAAACGGCGCGCCATGTTGCCCCAGCGCCAGCCCCAGCTGTTTCATATTCCGGTGTTTCAGGTGTTGAGTTTGGGGCTCGATCAGGGGGTTGCGCCCGCCAGACAGAATGAAGCGATAAACGCACTGTGCGAGGCACTGGAGCTGGAGGCTTTGCTGGCCCGGGACTTCAGTCGGTTGTCGGGGGGCGAGCAGCAGCGGGGGCTGATTGCCCGTACCCTGCTGCAGGTGTGGCCGAGCCTCAATCCGATCGGCAAGGTGCTGCTGCTGGATGAGCCGTTGGCGGGGCTCGACCTGCATCATCAACTGGCGCTATTGCGCTTGCTGAAAAAGCTGGCCGGTCAAGGTTTGATGGTGGTGCTCGCCATCCACGATATCAATCTGGCTATCGACTGGGCCGACCGCATTCTCTGCCTGCAAGGGGGGGCTGTGGTGCGCGAAGGGGGCGTCGAGCTGGTGGATGAGGCGCTGCTGGAGCAGGTGTTCCAGATCCGCACCGACCGCATTGAAGCGGCAGGGCGGGTGTGGTTTATGCCGACCCTCTAGCAAGTGTTGGCAGTCACTCACAGGTAAAGAAAAGGGCCGGATATCACGGATATCCGGCCCTTTTTGCATCTTGGGTAACGCGGGGTTAGCGAGCCTGTTTGCTCAGGCGCACCTGCGCGGCCTCGGCCAGCATGGCCAGCGGGTTTCGCTATCGTTCCACGCAAGAGAGCCAGGCATCGGTGATGCTCTGGTCGAAGGGTGGTGACGCAGCCGTTACCGCTGGTTTGCTTTGTTCAACCGCACCTGCGCAGCTTCTGCCAGCATGGCCAGCAGGGTTTCGGTGTCGCTCCATGACAAGCAGGCATCGGTGATGCTCTGGCCGAAGGTGGCAGCACAGCCGTTTTCCACATCCTGACGCCCTTCTACTAGGAAGCTTTCGGCCATGATGCCAGCGATGCCGGTGCGGCCACGACGCAGCTGATCGCAGATGTCTTGCGCCACCAGCAGCTGACGGCGGTGATCCTTCATGCTGTTGCCATGGCTGAAATCGACCACCAGCCGCTCTGGCAGGCCCACATCGGCCAGTGCTTCACAGGCTTCATCGACACTGGCGGTGTCGTAGTTGGGGCGGTGGCCGCCCCGCAAGATCACATGACCAAAGGGGTTACCGGCGGTGCGGTAGATGGTCATCTTGCCGTCTTTGTCCGGTGAATAGAAGATGTGGCTGTGACGGGCGGCGCGCACTGCATCGATGGCGATGCGGGTATTGCCGTCGGTGCCGTTCTTAAAGCCGACCGGGCAGGAGAGGGCCGAGGCCATCTCGCGGTGTACCTGGGATTCGGTGGTGCGTGCACCGATGGCACCCCAAGCGATGAGGTCACTGATATATTGGCCGGTCACCATATCGAGGAATTCAGCGGCGGTGGGCATGCCGAGTTCATTGATATCAACCAGCAGTTTGCGCGCCAGTTTCAGCCCTTCGTTGACGTCGAAACTGCCATCGAGGCGGGGATCGTTGATCAGCCCCTTCCAGCCGACGATGGTGCGTGGCTTCTCGAAATAGGTGCGCATCACGATACAGAGGCTGGTCTTGTATTGCTCGCGCAGGGTGTTGAGGCGATGGGCGTATTCGCGGGCAGCCGCTGGATCGTGGATGGAGCAGGGGCCAACGATGACCAGCAGGCGTTGATCTTCGCCGGTCAGGATAGCTTCCACTTCACGACGGGCGCTCAGCAAGTTTTGGGCAATGGTATCGGTGACTGGAAACGCGTGGGCGAGCTCGCTCGGAGTGATCAGTGACTCCAGGCGGCGGGTGCGCAATTCATCGGTGTGAATGGACATACAACTCAAGTCTCGAGTGGGTGGTGTCAGCCGCGGGGGGCGAAAATGCAAAGAGATAAAATAAAGCAAAACCCCGCTGATTGAAACCTTGGGGGGCTCTGATAGGATGTGAGACCAAAATTGATTCAAATGAGGTAGATAGCGTGGCAAAGCCAGGGGCAACCGGGGTCACCCGCATCATCAACGCAACCGGTTACAGTATGAAAGGACTCAAATCAGCCTGGATTAATGAGGCAGCGTTTCGCCAGGAGCTGATGCTGATCCTGTTGCTGATGCCGCTGACCCTTTGGGTGGGGGATTCCCTCAACCAGATCCTGCTGCTGGTTGTTATCAGCTGGCTGGTGGTGATCGTCGAAATCCTTAACTCTGCCATCGAGGCGGTGGTTGATCGAATTGGTGCTGAACATCATGAACTCTCCGGCCGCGCCAAGGATCTCGGCTCTGCCGCCGTCTTTATCGCGCTGGCCCTCAATGTACTGGTATGGGGGGCCCTGGTAGGCCGCAATCTGCTGGGGTGGTGGTAAAGAGTCGGACGATTCCCTGCGGACGATTACGCTT
This sequence comes from Aeromonas sp., assembly GCA_051651505.1. Taxonomy (GTDB): domain Bacteria; phylum Pseudomonadota; class Gammaproteobacteria; order Enterobacterales; family Aeromonadaceae; genus Aeromonas. Next base: position 2,760 of record JBOFSK010000106.1, on the reverse strand, counting down.
CGCTCATCGACCCTACTCTCGCCGGATTCCAAGCCTTGCCCTGCGAGGGGAGAAGGGGGACACAGAGCAAAGAGGCGCAGATGGGTTGAGTATCGCAGCATAAAAAAGCCCGTCAGCACGACGGGCTTTTTGCTGCACCGATAAACGGGTTTATCAGTGCAGGATGCGGGCGCGGATAGTGCCGTTGATCTCTTTGAGTTTGGCCAGCGCCTTCTCGCTGTGCCCGGTCTCCACGTCGATCACTACATAACCGATATGGCTGCTGGTCTGCAGGTATTGACCGGCGATGTTGATCCCCTCTTCGGCGAAGATCTGGTTGATCTGGTTCATCACCCCCGGCTGGTTGCGATGAATGTGCAGCAGGCGGCTGGAGCCCTTGTGCCCCGGCAGTGATACTTCCGGGAAGTTGACGGCGGAGAGGGTGGAGCCGTTGTCGGAGTATTTGATCAGCTTGTTGGCCACTTCCAGTCCGATGTTTTCCTGCGCTTCATGGGTGGTACCACCAATGTGTGGGGTCAGGATCACGTTTTCCAGCCCACGCAGCGGGCTTTGGAACTCCTCGTCGTTGGACTTGGGCTCGATGGGGAAGACATCGATGGCGGCGCCGGAGAGATGACCACTCTTGATCACGTCGGCCAGCGCATCGATATCCACCACGGACCCGCGGGCGGCGTTGATCAAGATGGCGCCCGGCTTCATCATCCGCAATTGTTCGGCGCCGATCATATCTTTGGTGGAGGCAGTCTCCGGTACGTGCAGGCTGATGATGTCGGACATGTTAAGCAGCTCGACCATATTCGGCACCTGAATGGCGTTACCCAGCGAGAGCTTGTTCTCGATGTCGTAGTAATACACTTTCATGCCGATGCTCTCGGCGATAATGCCAAGCTGGGTACCGATATGGCCGTAGCCGATGATGCCGAGTTTCTTGCCACGGGCTTCCACCGAGCGGTTGGCCAGCTTTTCCCACACGCCGCGATGACATTTGGCGTTCTTCTCGGGAATACCGCGCAGCAGTAGCAGGATCTCCCCCAGTACCAGCTCGGCGACCGAACGGGTATTGGAGAAGGGGGCGTTGAAGACCGGAATACCGCGGATCTGCGCCGCTTCCAGCTCAACCTGATTGGTGCCGATACAGAAGCAGCCGATGGCGACCAGCTTGTTGGCGGCATCCAGCACCTTCTCGGTGAGCTGGGTGCGCGAGCGCAGCCCGATGAAATGGACGTCGCGCACTTGCTCGATCAGCTCCTCTTCAGAGAGTGAGGTCTTGAGATACTCCACACTGGTGTAACCTGCGCCGCGGAAGGTCTCTACGGTATTGGGATGCACCCCCTCCAGCAGCAGTACCTTGATTTTATCCTTGTCCAACGAAAACGTGGCAGTCATAACGATCCCTCTATGTGTGAAGCGTAAATGCAGAAGTGGTATGTGATAAACGGCAGACTAGCAAAGTAGCAAAAACGTACGGGAGAGGGAATATTTGTGAGGTAAGTCAAATTCTTTGAAGTTATCAACGATTTTTGTAACTGTTACTTTGCAACTTGTTGAGTAATAAATAAAAAACGGCGCCATCAGGCGCCGTCTTGCAGTAGGAGGGGATGATTGGGTAACCACGCCGTCCGGCGTCCCAATCAGGACCTCATCAGCCCATGCCCGGCAAACAGGTCACTGGGGACAGTGCTGACCAGGATGGCATTGCGCGTTATCCACCAACTGTTACTGGATCACCACGCCATCCGGGGTGCCGATCACCACCACATCTGCGCCGCGGGCGGCAAACAGACCGTTGGTGACCACACCAACGATGGCATTGAGCTGCACTTCCAGCCCTTTGGCATCGGTAATAGCCATGCCTTTGACATCCAGGATGATGTTGCCATTATCGGTGACCACCCCTTCACGCCACACCGGGTTACCGCCCAGTTTGCGGATCTCGCGGGCCACGTATTCGCGGGCCATCGGGATCACTTCTACCGGCAGCGGGAACTGGCCCATCACCTCGACGGTTTTGGTGTTGTCGATGATGCAGATGAACTGGTCAGCCACGGCGGCAACAATCTTCTCGCGGGTCAGGGCGGCGCCGCCGCCCTTGATCATGTCGCGGGTTGCGTTGATCTCGTCGGCGCCATCCACATAGACGGAGAGGGCGTCGATCTCGTTGAGATCAAACACAGTGATGCCCAAGCCCTTGAGGCGCTCGGTGGAGGCCACGGAGCTGGATACCGCCCCCTTGATCTGGTCTTTCATGGTCGCCAGCGCGTCGATAAAGTGGTTGACGGTAGAGCCGGTGCCTACCCCGACGATGGTGCCGGGCACCACATACTGGAGCGCAGCCCAACCGGCCGCCTTCTTCATTTCATCTTGAGTCATGATGGATCCTTTGGGGAAAAAAGCGGGCGCATTATATCCAACCAAGTTCCCCGTCGCGACCTTGTTGCTCACGTTCCGCAGCAAAAAGGGACGATAATTGACGTCCTCCCCCACCTCTCGCTAACGCTCGCCGGTCTTTGACCGGGAAGGAGGGGGATCCCTACCGTGGCTAGGCGTTTGCGCCTAGCTCACCTCGGTGGGTTCCTGCTGCTGGCGGCCTTACTGCACCACTCACTTCACAGGCTAACTGAGCGTGTCCCGCCCTTAAAATATTGTTCGCGCCAACCACATCGGCGTGTTCACGAAAACCGCATTTGACGCACAAAAATACAGCTTGGCTCTTACGGTTATCTGCCGAAATATGCAGACAGTTCGGATTAAGACAGGTAC
>JBOFSK010000105.1:0-10315 GCA_051651505.1 Aeromonas sp. | reverse complement strand
CCATCAGTTATAATAAGAATGGTTTTTCTGATAACAGCAATGGCTTGCTGATGGCCGATCTGCAAAATAAAGATGTGGTCAACAAGGGTGGCAGTACTGACAATAATAAGATGACGCTAAATCAGGCTTATGCCAATTTGGTGATGGGTGTCGGTAATAGCACCAGGCAAGCCCAAACAGATCTTAAGGCTAATGAAGCCAAATTGCTCCAAAGTACCGGCATTTATGAAAGTGTGGCGGGGGTGAATCTGGAGGAAGAAGCGGCAAATCTCATCCGTTTTCAGCAATCTTATGCCGCTTCCGCTCAGGTGGTGAACACCGCCAAGAGCCTATTTGATACTCTGCTCTCTTCTTTGAGGTGATCTGATGCGTATTACCACTAATATGATCTATAACCGTAATTTGTCATCATTGAGCACCAGTAATCAGCGGATTGCGGCAGCTTATGAGCAATTGGACAGCGGTAAAAAGTTTAAAACCGCGGGAGAAGATCCCGCAGGCATGAGTCAGAAGATGGCGCTGACTCATGAAATTGAACAGTTCCAGCAATATGCCATCAATGGTAACTTGCTGGAAAACCGGTTAGGCCATCAAGAGACCGTCCTCGATGGAATTAACAATGCCATGTTAAGTGCCCAGACGCTGATCCAGAAGGCGAATAACTCGGCCCTTAATACCGACGATCGTAAGGCTATCGCCAGCGAGCTCGAGTCGCTTCAGCAGCAGATGTTTGATTTGATGAACAATAAAAATTCCCAAGGGGAATTTATCTTTGGTGGTCATCAGAGTAAAAATCAGCCGTTTGTCAGAGATGATGAGGGTAACTACACATTCCAGGGTGATAGTGGACAGCAATTCGTTCAGGTCTCGTCTACGGTATCGATTCCTGCAAACGAGTCAGGGCAGGGGTTGTTCGAGATGGTCGCCACCCGTAACAATGCCAGCGTGACTGCAGGGGGGCTTGCTATCGGAATGGCGGATCAGGGGGCGTTTGATAATTTTCATCGCAGCAATTATGACGCGGGTGGGACCAATGAGTTCAGCATTACCACCCAAGCCGGTGATCCAGCCAGTTATCAAATCTTGGATGCCAACGGCGATGAGCTGCAAAGTGGCAGCTTTAGTGCCGATGGCAAGATCAATTTTAACGGGCTTGAGCTTGAGATAACGGCGGGCGAAACCGCCTCTTTTGCTCTCAATCGACCCAAAAACGATAATATTCTCAATACCATGTCTGATTTCATCACCACCTTGCGTGATCCAGACATCCCCCTGGATCAGTTTCAAGACAAAGCTGCAGACATATCCGTTCATCTTAATAATGCCCGCAATAACATCGATCAGGGGCTAGGGGAGATGGGGGGACGCCTCAACATGCTGGATCAGGTGATGAGCTCAAACGATAGCTTGAAAACCCTGAATATCAATGCCAGAGCCGAGGTCTCTGAAGTTGATCTTTATGAGGTGATCGCTAACTTGGCAATGGAAGAGGCTGCGTTGAGTGCAACCCAGCTTTCCTTTAGCAAGATAAGCAAGATGACGTTGTTCGATTATATGCGTTAAGCCTTGCGGGATAACGTGATGATATGTCGTGTTATCCCCTTTTCAGCAGGGTTAACAAAGAGGCAATGTGCATAATCTGCCATCAACGACCATAAGCAGGGCCGTCCCCTATCGGGGGACGGCCCTGCATTTTACCTTGTGATAAATAGCCTGCGCGGCGCTGACGTAAGGTTAACTTATCAGTTCAAAGTGCAATGGCCAGCCCTGATCTTGGCAGTAACGCTGCTCTTTCTCGAGGTTTTGCATCAATAACCGATTCTCTTGACACCAGATCTCGGGCAGCTTGACGACCAGTTGATCCCCCTTGGCCTCAATATCCCAGGCTGGTAGCAAGTTGTCTTGCCGCGTATGGTGGGCCGCTACGGCCAGCCGTAAAATGCGGATACAGCGTAGCACCGTCTGTAGATCGTGATTGGGTAAGGGCGGTAGTTCGGCGAGCTTGAGCCCTTTGCGCTGAAAGCGCACCAGTGCGGCCAGCAGAGCCTGATCGTCCTGGTTGAAGCCTGGCAGATCGGTGTGCTGCAAAATATAGGCAGAGTGGCGATGAATACCGCTGTAGTTGATGGCAAGGCCAATTTCGTGCAGCCGCGCGGCCCAGCCAAGGATGGCGCGGTAGGGGTCCACCGACATTTGCCAGGGCGTCTGCAGGTGGTCAAACAGGGTTAACACACTCTGCTCGATCCGCGCCGCCTGTTTTTTATCCATTCGATAGTGAGTGCCAAGGGCTTGTGCGGTGCGTTCGCGAATATCGTGGTGTTGCAATCGCTCTTCAAATTCGTAGAGCAGCCCTTCACGCAGCGCGCCGTCAGAGTAATCAAGCCGCTCAATGGGCAGCGAAGTAAACAGACCAAGCAAGATGGCGACAGCGGCGGCAAATACCCCTTGGCGCTCTTCGGTGAGCCCGGCCAATTTGAGGTTGTCGACGGATTTGCACTCGATCATTTTGCTTTTGAGTTGCTCAAGCCCGGCCAAGGTAATACCCCCATCGGTCCAGCCTTCTGCTTGCAGCACGTCGCGTACCGTGCGGATCGAGCCCGAGCTGCCGAGGGCACTTTGCCAGCCCAGTTTGCAAAATTGGTTGATGATAGGTGCGAGTTGGTGCTGCGCTTCTAGCACCGCATGGGTAAAGTGCTTTTCGCTCAGCTTGCCGCTGGCAAAAAAGCTCTGGGTAAAACTGACACAGCCCATTTTGCGGCTGGTGAGCGCCTGTGGTGAAAACCCTTCACCTATGACGAGCTCGGTACTGCCACCACCGATATCCACCACCAGCACCTGGCCTTCAATATGCTGGGTATGGGCGACCCCCTGATAGATGAGGCGCGCCTCCTCCTGGCCGCTGATGATCTCGATGGGGTGGTTGAGCACTTTGGCAGCTTCGTTAAGAAATTCGCGGGCGTTGCTGGCGCGGCGCAGGGTATACGTGCCAGCAATGCGGATCTGATCTGTGTTGATATTGATCAGTCGCTCGGCAAACAGCGACAAGCAGGCGAGGCCACGCGCCATCGCCTCCGGGCTCATTCGTTTCTGTTCATCCATTCCTTCCGCCAGGCGCACTCGCTCCTTGATGCGATCAATGATGCGAAATCGCCCTTCACTCAGGTGGGCTATCACCATATGAAAACTGTTAGAGCCGAGATCAACGGCAGCGTAGAAACTATTGTCCATGGTGTGACTCGATACCTTTGAGATAGTCGTAAATGGCAACCTGAGAACGGATCTTGCGGCGGTTACCCCGTTTCACATATTGGTTCTGCTGGTCTGCATCGATCACCCGCGCCTTGCAAGTGTCACTTAGTTGTAGCTCGAGAATATCCATGATGCGTTGTTTGAGTCGTTCATCATAGACAGGGGTGGCGACCTCAATCCGGCCATCGATATTGCGGCCCATCCAGTCGGCACTGGAGATATAGACCTGGGGGTTGCCTTTGTTATGGAACACCATTACCCGTGGATGCTCAAGAAAGCGATCTATGATGCTGATCACCTTGATATTGTCACTGAGGCCTGGCACGCCTGGGCGCAGGGCACACATACCACGGATGATCATCTGGATCGGTACGCCAGCTTGGCCCGCGGCATACAGCCGATTGATAAGATCCCGGTCCACCAGGTTGTTGATCTTAAGGGTGATGCCGCTTGGCTGGCCTGCTTTGGCGTTGGCCAGTTCGTTGTCGATGAGTCGATAGAGCTGGCGGCGGCTGTTGATGGGGGAGACCAGCAGGTGGTTGAATTTGTAACGTCGATAGGGGTACTCGATGTATTCAAACACCCCTTCTACCTCGGCGGTAATATCCGGATTGCGGGTCAGTAAGGAGAAGTCAGTGTAGATCTTGGCGGTCTTTTCGTTGAAGTTGCCGGTGCCGATATGGGCGTAGCGCACCGCCTCGCCATGTTCGTGACGGGTGATAAGACAGAGCTTGGAGTGGATCTTGAGGCTCGGTACCCCGAACACCACCTTGACCCCGGCATCGGTGAGGATGTTGGCCCAGTCGATGTTGGCCGCTTCGTCGAAACGGGCGCGCAGCTCGACCACTACGGTGACCTTTTTGCCATTGTTGGCGGCATCGATAAGGGAGTGGATGATCCGTGACTTCTTGGCGACCCGATAAATATTGATGCGAATGGCGCTCACCGCTGGGTCAAACGCTGCCTGACGCACCAGCTCGGTGAAGTGATGAAACTTGTGATAGGGGTAGTAGAGCAGGATGTCCTGTTTGCTGATAGCATCGAAAGCGTTGACGAAGCCGTCAAAGTCGCGGCAGTCCAGCGCCGGTAGCTTGGGGTTTTCCAGATAATCTCGGCCCACATTGGGGAAGCCAATAAAATCCTTAAAGTTATGATAACGGCCCCCCGGCATGATGGCGTCGTAGGAGCTGATCTGCAGTTTGAGCTTGAGGAAGCTGATCATGGCAGCCGGCATCTCTCGCTCGTAGACGAAGCGCACCGGCATGGCGGTGAGGCGCTGCTTCAAACCGTCACTCATTTTGTCTACCAGACTGAGATCCAGTTGGTCGGAGAGATCATATTCGGCATCCCGGGTCAGTTTCACCGCATAGGCGGCAATCTCGTCGTAGTCGAAAAATCCTTTGAAGATATCGTCAAGACAGACACGGATCAGGTTATCCAGAATGATGATCTGTTTTTTGCGGCGAGTGCCCTCTGGCGGCAACTGAATGAAGCGTGGCAGATCATCGGTTGGTACCTCCACCAGGGCATACTGAATAACCTGGCCATTTTTTTTCATTTCGATGGCCAGATAGGTGTGCTCATCCTTGAGAAATTTGACCGGATTGATCTCCTTGTTAAGCAAGATAGGAATAATGTGGCGCAGCACCTTCTCCTTGAAGAAGACGCGCAGCCACTGCTGGATAGTGGCTGAAATCTGGTTCTCATTGACCAGAAAAATATTGTGCCGGGCCAGGGCAATCAGCAACTCTTTGTAGGTGCTATCAAAGGCTTCACCAAGAGAGATGACCTTCTGCTGAATGGCACGCAGCAGCACTTTGGCTTCATCATCGCCGCCATGCACTTCATTGATCAGGATCCGGCGCTTGACGTCAGAGACCCGCACCTTGAAAAACTCATCCTGATTAGAAGAGAAGATCCCCAGAAAGCGAACTCGCTCAATAAGGGGCACGGTTTTATCCATGGCTTCTTGTAACACCCGTTCATTGAATGAAAGCCAGCTCAGCTCTTTTTCTTCATACAGCTTGTCGGTGCTCATTTTATGTCTCTGTATCAGGCCGCATCGACGCGGTAGTTATGGTATGGCGTGCAAGATATGACAGAAAAATGACACTATTATGACGCGCTAAATCCCTCATCGATGTCGACCACCAGATCATCGGAAAGCGACTCCAGTGCACTGATAAGCGTATCCAGTGCAAGGCCGTCAGGCAGGGCGACTAGCGCGTGGGCATAGAAGAGCGGAGCGCCACAGTGAGGGGCTGGTTCACAGCCGGTGGTGAGATCCGCGACGTTGATCTCGAGCTGGCGCAGGATGCTGGCCACTTCGTGGACGATACCGGGACGATCGTTTCCGGTGACGGTCATCATCACCTGATGAGCTGGTTCGGCACTGGGGGTTCCTTCGGCAAAGCTGATGGTCAGACCCGGTAGCAGGGCGAGGGCTTCGCACAGACCGCGATAGTGCGGTTCGGGGACACTGATATGGAGAATGCCAGCAAACTGACCCGCCAGTTCGCTCATGGCGCTGCCTAGCCAGTTTCCCTGCTCGCGGCGAATAACCGCCGCCAGGCTTTCGACGATACCGGGTTTGTCTGCACCGATCACGGTGACCACTAATTGCTTTTGCATCCTGCTCTCCTTGGCATGGGGTCTTTTACTCTTTGCTATTGTGCCTGCTGTCACTGGGCAGATGAACCCCATCGGCGGGTAAAGAGATCAAAACTGAGGGCTTTGACACATTGTATAGGCCGGGCCATTGCCTCGCGCTGAGATGACTGTGGTAAAGTGGGCACCCTTGTATGTTGTGAACGGGATCTCGTCTCAATGAATACCCCTGTCGTATCGGGATTGCTGTTACTGGCGCTGCTGGGATTGGTGTTGGTATGGCGCAGAAAGCGGCGGCAACAGCGCCTTTGTTATGAACGCCAGGAGACACTTTTTAGTACCGCCGAACAGTCATTATTGACGGTGCTCGATCTGGCGGTCGGTGATCAGGCCCGGATCTTTGCCAAGGTTCGGGTGGCCGATGTGCTGACACCCGCGGCAACACTGGGCAAACGTCACTGGCAGCAGCACCTTGATCAGATCCGTGGTCAGCATTTTGATTATCTGCTTTGCCATCCCGCCGATCTCTCCTTTATCTGTGCCATCGCACTTGATGACAGTGCTCACCGCCATCAGAAACGCAAGGCGCCCGACCTCTGGTTGCAAGCTGCCTGTGCGAGTGCAGGTCTGCCTTTGTTGCAGATCCCGGCAAGTACCAGCTATCTGGTTGAAGAGTTGCGTGAGCAAATCTTGCCGCTTTTGGTCAACGTAAGTGAGCCATTGACGGATGCGCTGCTGCCTGGCGAGCGGCGCGAGCCGACCTTCAATCCTCTGTTACTGGAGGGGGTCGATGTGGAGATGGGTCATGGCCGCAGCGCACCACTGTCAGGCCCTTTGGGGGGGGCCGCTCCGCTAGCCAATTCCGCCGCGCAGGGCAAGGGGAGCGCTGGATTGAGTGTCACTCCCGGGCCTGGCACCCCACACAAAGAGGATGTGCTGCTTGAGGCTTCGCTCTGCCCCCGTTGTGATGCGCCCCTGATGGCGCGGGAGGCAAAAAAAGGGCCCCATGCCGGGCAGCAATTTTTGGCATGTAGCCGTTTTCCGGATTGCCGCTATGCGGCACCGCGCCATGATTAACCCTGCTCTTGGTGACGGCACTCAGTAGTGATATCGCCTATTTTTTGTGCCGCGCACCTTATTTATGGCAACTCAAGTGAGCCAACGTGATGCTTTTTTTGACAATGCGTCGGAATTTTGGCATTTTGTGCGCCTGCTTGGATTCGAGCAGCAAGTTTTTTCGTGCAAAGTAATTAGTTAGCACTGGTGATGGTGAGGGATGGATATGGTGCAGATCGGCGTGTTGATCGTTGATGCCGATGGGCAGCGACGTCAGCAATTGGGTACAGTGCTCTCGTTTATGGGGATCCTGTGGCAAGCGGTGACGGAAGCTGACTTGGATGCGGCTATCGAGTCAGCAGGTCAGTTGCAAGGCGTGCTGGTCGGCAAGTTGACCACTCGCGGGTTAGCCGATTTACTGACCGCCTTTCCTAGTACCCCCTTTCTTTCACTGGAAGAGACCGATCTGCCCAACCGCAATCTGGTTGGGGTGGCACAGGCACCATTTACCTATGAATCCCTCACCCACCATCTGCATTTTTGCCAGGCGTTTGTTTCGTTGCATTCCCGTCAGCAAGCCCATGACAAGGGGCCACACCTCCAGCGTGTGTTGGTAGGGAAGGGGCGGCGCATTCAGGAAGTACGCCGCCTTATCACTCAGGTGGCAGAGACGGATGCCAATGTGTTAATTCTGGGTGAATCAGGCACCGGCAAAGAAGTGGTAGCGCGTGCAATTCATTCCCTATCTTCGCGCTCAGCAGGCCCTTTTGTCCCTATCAACTGCGGTGCGATTCCCGCTGAGTTGCTCGAAAGTGAACTATTCGGTCATGAAAAAGGTGCCTTCACCGGCGCCATCGCGACCCGCCGCGGCCGCTTTGAATTGGCGCAGGGGGGAACCCTGTTTCTTGACGAGATCGGCGACATGCCGATGCCGATGCAGGTCAAGCTGCTGAGGGTGCTGCAAGAACGGCTGTATGAACGGGTTGGTGGCAATAAACCGCTGCAGGCGGACGTGCGGATCATTGCGGCCACCCACCGGGACCTGGAGGCGATGATCCGCACTCAGGGTTTTCGCGAAGATCTCTACTATCGCCTTAATGTATTCCCCATTGAAACGCCAGCACTGCGGGAGCGCATTGACGATATCCCCTTGTTACTGCAGGATTTGTTGCACCGCCATGCTGAGCAGCACCAGGGGTTTATCCGGCTGACCCAGCGGGCGCAAGAATCGCTGATGCAGTATCCCTGGCCTGGGAATGTGCGTGAGCTCTCTAATCTGCTTGAGCGGTTGCTGATCCTTTATCCGCATCAAATTGTCGATGTGGCTGATCTGCCCAGCCGTTATCGCCTGCTGCCCTGTGAGCCACGGGATGAGCAATTAACCGAGATGGATGAGCGCGATGCACTGGCCGCAGTCTTTCAGGATCCTCCCGAGCTAGATCACGCCCTTGCTTCAACCCGCGCCATGCAACTGCCGGAGGAGGGGGTCAACCTCAAAGAGATGCTGGCAGATCTTGAGATCGAGCTGATCCGGCAGGCACTGGATTCACAAGATGGGGTCGTTGCCCGTGCCGCTGATTTGCTTACCATGCGTCGTACCACCTTGGTGGAAAAGATGAAAAAATATGGAATGAGCAAAGAGGCATAAGGGTCAAACTCTTGACGTTAATGTTTACTGCTCTGTTTTAAAACTAAACATTCAGTGGCATGGAAATTGAATAACCAGACCCAATCGTCAGTTTGAGGTCAGGTTTATGACAACCCAGCAGCCAGATATGCCACTGCAGTCCCATGAGGTGAGCCAACTCTATGCCATCTTTCAGGCACTCCCCACTGGGGTATTGCTGCTGGATGGGGCAGGGGTGGTCACCCGTGCGAATCCAGCGGCCATCTCCCTGCTGGGGACGCCCCTGGAAGGGGCGCGTTGGCGCCATATCATCGCCCGCTGCTTTGAGCCGCGGGAAGATGATGGCCACGAGATCTCTCTGCGCGACGGGCGCCGGGTGCAGCTCTCGACCCAACCGCTGCCGGACCAGCCTGGTCAGCTGGTGTTTATCAACGATCTGACACAAACCCGCAAGTTGCAGGACCGCCTTAACCACATGAAGCGGCTATCGGCACTGGGTAATATGGCCGCCTCCCTCGCACACCAAATTCGCACCCCACTCTCGGCCGCCATGCTCTATGCGGCCAACCTTGCCAATCGCAGCCTCAAACCTGAGTCTCGTAGCCAGTTCCAGCAAAAGCTGATGGCTCGTTTGCAGGATCTTGAAAAACAGATCAATGACATCCTGCTGTTTGCCCGCAACGGCGATAACCAGGTGGTCACCCCTATGTCGGTACAGGGTTTGCTGCTGGAGGTGCAAGCCGGTGCCGAAGCATTTTGTGCCCAGCAGGGTTGCGAGTTGCATCTCAAGGTGCCGGAGCCGGATCTCTGCCTGCTGGCTAACAGCAGCGCCCTGGCGGGCGCCATCAACAATCTGATCACCAATGCTCGGCAGGCGGGGGCAACGTCGCTGCTGGTGAGTGCGGTGCGCAGCGGCGCTCGAGTGGAGATACGCATTATCGACAATGGCAAGGGGATCCCCTCTCACCAGCTGGGTCAGGTTTTCGAACCCTTCTTTACTACCCGCGCCCAAGGCACAGGCCTAGGGCTTGCGGTGGTGCAATCCGTGGTACGTGCCCATCAGGGGGAGGTTGGCGTGGCCTCGGTGCCTGGTGAGGGCACCTGCTTTACGTTGTCGTTTCCCCTGCATCAGCAACCGCTGCAGCTGGGAGGTGTCGCATGACCCATATCGGATCTAGGTTGTTAGCCGGGGCCCGCTCGCCGTTGGCGGTTAATGTCGATGAGCTAGAGCGGTTGGCTGTGGGAGGTGGAGCATGACACAAGCCAGGATCCTGGTCGTTGAGGATGACAATGGCCTGCGCGAAGCACTGGTGGATACCCTGTTGCTGGGGGGCTATGAGTGCCGTGAGGCGGACAGCGCCGAGCGGGCTCTGCTGACCCTCTCCCGTCAGCCGTTTGACATGGTGATCTCCGATATTCAGATGGGTGGCATGGATGGTCTCACCTTGCTGGCCACCATTCGCCAGCAATATCCGCAGATACCTGTGCTGCTGATGACGGCCTACGCCAACATCAATGGTGCGGTGCGTGCCATACGCGAAGGGGCCATCGACTATCTGGCCAAGCCGTTCTCGCCGGAAGTGTTACTCAATCAGGTCAGTCGCTATGTTCCCGCCCGTAAAGTAGAGAAGCATGCCGTGGTGTACGGCGACCCCAAAACCGCCGAGTTATTCCAGCTGGCGACTAGGGTGGCCAGAAGCGACGCCACTGTGATGGTAACCGGCCCGAGTGGCACCGGCAAAGAGGTGCTGGCCCGGTTTATTCACGACAACTCCA
>JBOFSK010000104.1:0-3235 GCA_051651505.1 Aeromonas sp. | reverse complement strand
GCGCGGGTCTGCTCCACCGCCATCAGCGCCAGCAGGTAGCCGTGATAGGCGCAGGCCGACTCCTGATTAAGGAGGTGCGGAATGGCCAGCAGCGGGCGCGGGCTCTCGACCCCGAGGATCTTGCGCTCCCACTGGCGGGCCAGCGCCAGCACCGCATCTGGGGTGCGTGTGGCCTCATCCATGGCGTAGAGATCCCGCTCGAAGTAGGCCACCAGTGCAATCTGGCGCTCGTTGAAGGCACGAAACGGCTGGCGCGCGGCGATCATCTCCTTGATTAACTCATCGGGGATGGACTCTCCCGCCGCATTTCTGGCGTAGCGTTTGAGCCAGTCGGCATCGTCCAGCAGGCTGTCGCAGAACATCGACTGGGTCTCGGCATAGGCCATGGAGGTGGGGGCAAACTCCTGTGAGAAGCAGGGGGCGTTGCCGGTGACATTGGCAAAGTGCGCCGCATGGCCCCCCTCATGGAACAGGGTGTTGAGACCACTCCAGCCGCTGCCCACCTGCGCCGGATCGGCCAGGCTGGTGAAATTGACCACCGCCGGTACCCACTCACCCTGTTGAAAGAAGCTCGGCACCGGGCCGTGGCAGAAGCCGTTCTCGTATTTCCCCTCCCGGGTCAGCAAATCCAGGGTCAGGGTCGCCCCGCGATATTGGATGCCGAGGCGGCGGAAGCTCTCGACCCAATCCTTGAGCGCCCGCGAAAAAGGCACATAAGGATCGAGCTGGCGGGTCACGTCGCCACTCACGCTGTAGCGCAGGTTGTGGGGCAGCAGGGCCGCCTCCCCCTTGGCGGCTTTGAGTTCGGCCAGACTCTGCTGCAGCCGGACGTCGGTGCGGGCAATGAAGTCGTCGAGAATGGCGAACAGCTGCTCAGGGCTCATCTGTTCGTTCTTGCGCACCTTGTAGTCGAAGTAGTCGCGATAGCCCATGGCGCGGGCAAAGCGGTTACGGATCGCCACCACCTCGAGAAAGCCGTTGCCGACTACCCACTGCTCCAGGGTGCGGAACATGGTGAGCGCGCTCTGGCGCACCGCCTCGTTCTGGCTGGCGGCAAGGGCGGTGCTGGCGGCGGGCAGACTGCCAGCGACTTGCTGACCCTGTTCATCCAGCAGGGTCAGTTGCAACCCCTTGCGGCGGGCGAACAGATCCGCCTCGGCGGCCACCAGCTCATCCATCAGAGCGGCGGCAGCCGGATCTTCAATCACGTTGCACTCGAAGAAGGCGAGCCATCCCGCCAGACCTCGCTTTAGCTCTTCATCGTCGGCAAGCGACAGCATCTCCCGCAACGCAGGCAAGCGGGCTGGATTGGCACAAAAAGCCTTGTAAGCCTGCTCGGCCGCAGTGAAACCGGGCTGATCATCGCTGGTACCCATATAGGTGGACCAAAACAAATCCTCCTTGCGCCTGTGTACCTGCAGGTAGTCGGCGTTGAGCTGATTGAAGTAATTCCTGGCAATGGAACGCATAAATTCCCTCTTTATAGGGTCACCCCGCAGGCGACCGCTCCTTTTAGTGATAAGTCAGGGTATTCATCAAGCAACGACCGCTGACTAATATGCGCAGGGATGCGCATCCACACGCTACCAAAAAGTAAGTGTCTCTGTCTGCTAGCGCTCTCTGCGAGCCATTGGGCAGGTGAATACGGCCAACTGAAAAATGAACCGGCTAGTTGTCGCCGGTGAATCTGCGGCCAATCTCACACTGAAGCACTGGTAGGCTGTGCCATCATGGGATCACCCGCCACAGCACGAGAAGGATGCCACCATGTGGATCAATGCCGACCCGGTCAACGGAGCCCTGGTCTCGCTGGCCATCGGCCTTATTATTGGGCTGGAGCGGGGCTGGCAGCTACGCCAGCTGGGGGATAACCAACGCATCGCCGGAATGCGTACCTACGGTTTGATCGGCCTGCTCGGCGGGGTGTGCGGTTTGCTGCTGCCGACCCTGGGCCCCTGGCTACCGCTGCTCGGCCTGCTGGCAGTGGTGGCTGGCTGCGGTCTCTCGGTCTGGCTGGCCCTGCGCTGGCAGGGGGAGTTTGGCCTCACTAGCTCGGTGGCCATGCTGCTCACCTACCTGCTCGGTCTGATGGCGGTACTGCTCAGCCCGAGCGAGGCGGTGGCCTGCGCCGTACTGGCGGCCCTCTTGATGGGGCTCAAGGGTAAGATCCAGCAAGGCATGCTGTTTTTGAGCGAAACCGAGTTTCACGCCACCCTGCGCTTTTTGCTGATCTCGCTGGTGCTGCTGCCGGTGCTGCCCAACCAAGAGATGGGCCCCCTTGATGCCTTCAACCCCTTCAAGATCTGGTTGATGGTGGTGGTGATCGCCGGCATCTCGTTTTGTGGCCACTTCGCGGTACGCCTGCTCGGCACCCGCTCCGGGCTGGTGCTCACCAGCATACTGGCTGGGCTCGCCTCTTCCACCGCCCTCACCCTGCAGTTCGCCCGCCTTAACAAGGAACAAGGGGGGCTGGAGCGACTGCTGGCCACCGGCATCCTGCTGGCAGGGGCCACCATGTGGCTGCGGCTGCTGGCGCTGGTGTTGCTTATCCACAGCGAGCTGGCGCTACGCCTGGCCGCCCCCCTGTTGCTGCTAGCGACGACCGTCTATGGCTTTGCCTTCTGGTTTTGGCGTCAGCGCGAAGAGCTGATCGACGGTCCGGTCCAGCCCGAGACCCGCAACCCGCTCGATCTGGCTACCGCCATCAAGTTCGGCCTGCTGCTGGCATTGATCGGCTTTATGGCCACCCTGCTGCAAGACAAGGTGGGCAACTCAGGGGTCTATCTGCTGGCCCTGGTGTCAGGGATCACCGATGTAGATGCCATCACCTTGTCGCTTTCCCAGCTCTCTCATAAGGAGCTGGCACTGGAGGTGGCGGCCCGCGCTATTTTGCTGGCCGGGCTGGTCAACTCGCTGGTGAAGGGGTTGCTGGCCCTTGGCATCGGTGGCCGCAGTCTCGGGTTGCGGGTGCTGCTTCCTTACTGGGTGTCAGCACTCTTGATCCTGCCCCTTATCTGGCCAGCAGGTTAACGGCGATGATTGGCAATTGATGACCGCCTGATCCTCTGCCCGTCATCACGTATACTGGCTCCTTTGGCATCTTGTGGAGGTAGACATGAGCGGCGATTGGCACAAGGTACTGGCGATCAAGGTGCGGGATAGCCAGCGCAAGGAGATGACGTCATGATAGCACTGGCACTGTTACCACTGGGCGCCACTCTCTGGCTTGGCGTTA
>JBOFSK010000103.1:0-1165 GCA_051651505.1 Aeromonas sp. | reverse complement strand
GGGAGCAGACACTGCTGCGGCAGTGGGGGAATATAGGGAAGGCTCCTGGGAGTGGAGACCGCTGCGGCGGTAGGAAATACAGAGATGGAGGCTCCTGCGGGAGCAGACACTGCTGCGGCAGTTGGAAGAATATATACAGAAAGGGCTCCTGCGGGAGCAGACACTGCTGAGGCAGTTGGAAAATATAGAAAGGGCTCCTGCGGGAGCAGATACTGCTGCGGCAGTGGAAAAATACAGAAAGGGCTCCTGCGGGAGCAGATACTGCTGCGGCAGTGGAAAAATATAGAAAGGGCTCCTGCGGGAGCGTTCACTACTGCGGCAGTGAGGGAAATAAAGAAAAAAGGCTCCTGCGGGAGTGGAAACCGCTGTGGCGGTGTGAGAGGGAGAGATAAAAGCACCTGCGGTAGCAGATACAACTGCGGCAGTGGGGAAAGACAGGAAGGCTCCTGCGGGAGCAGACACCACTGTGGCAGTGGGGAAAGACAGGAAGGCTCCTGCGGGAGCAGACACTGACAATCAGTGGGGGAGTAAAGAGAAGGCTCCTAGGAGTGGAGACCGCTGCGGCGGTAGGGAATGGAGAGATGAAAACTCCTGCGGGAGCAGACACTGCTGTGGCAGTTGGAAATACAGAGGGCTCCTGCGGAAGCTGATGGGATGGATGGATTGGGGGAAGGCCTAAGGCTGGATAAAGTGGTGTTTTAAGGGTTGGCTATGAGGGCTGGGGTTCGGGAGAAAAGGGGATGGAAATGGCGTTACAAGGGTTGGCCGATTAGAGTTCGGTGGGCTTCCTTGATATGGGAGCGATCCGATCGGATATAGCTCTTGAATGCTTCTGACGACCACCGGCCGAGTGCTTGGATCTGCTGTTGGGAGAGGCCTTTTTGGGCCGCTGTGGTTGCTGCTCCTATTCGGAATGAATGGCCGGAAAAATTATCGGCTGGGGTGCCAGATAGGAGCAGAACAGACTTAAGATGCTTTTGAAACCCGAAGCGGGTGACGGGACGGTTAAAGTCGTCAGTGAAAAGGGGGTCGGATGGGAGTTTAGATTGGTGTTTTCTGAGCTGAAGGAAGGCTCGAAGGGTTTGGTATGGTTGAATGGGTGATTGGAGATGTAAATGAAATGGCCTTTCTTGGTCTGGTCTTATTGGTAGGGGCGTGGCTGATG
>JBOFSK010000102.1:0-1376 GCA_051651505.1 Aeromonas sp. | reverse complement strand
AATGCCTCTTTGATCCGCGGGTGCGTCGCCAGGGTTTGGGTCACTGCCTCTTCCAGGGTTTGTGCATGGCCCAAGGCGGGCAATAAGGTAATGCCACTGACTAGCATGGCAACAATCGTTTTTTTCATGTTATCTCCAGTCATGTTTTTTTTAAGATTGTTGGCTTATCGTTCTCTTAGTGCCGACTGCTGCGCCCTTAATATGGGCTTCAACAAATAGTCTAGAACACTTTTTTTACCAGTAATGATATCTGCACTGGCTAACATACCCGGGATGATCGGCAGCGCATTCAGCTCATCACCCAAGTAACTTTTATCGGTGCGTACCCGGACCAGATAAAAGGAGTTACCTTCCTCATCTTGGATCGAGTCAGCACTTATTTGTTCAACTTTACCTTGCAATCCGCCATAAACAGTAAAGTCATAAGCGGTTATTTTCACGATGGCATCAAGCCCGGGTCGTAAAAACGCAATATCTTTGGGCAACACTTTCGCTTCCACCAGCAAGGTGTCCTCCAGCGGCACAATTTCCATCAAATCCATACCCGGTTGCACGACACCGCCCAAGGTATTTATCTTAAGCTTTTTAATGGTGCCTTTGAGCGGGGCTATGACGCTGGTGCGATCAACTCGGTCTCGCAAGCCCACCTGACCTTCCGATAATTGACCGAGGCGACCCTGCTTCTCATTGAGTTCGGTCTGGGAATCGGCACGAAATGTCAGTGCTATATCATTACGTTTTGAAATGGTTTCGCGCAACACCGAATTGAGCTTGGGAATAACAAGCCGGTTACTCTCTAGCTCCCCTTGCATGTCATTGACCTGGCGCTCGAGCTTGATCAATTCAACCTGTGGCACAATGCCCTCTTTCGCCAATGGACGACTGATATTGAGCTCTTGTCTGGCCAGATCGACACTGCGACTCACGGTGCGGATCTTGGCATTAAGCTCAATGAGCTCCTGCTCTTTCTGTTCGATTTGCTGCCCTAAGATATAGAGCTGGTTGTTCAAGTTATTGAGGCGATCTTTTTGTACCGAACGCTCGCGATTGGCATATTCAGCAAAAACGGTTTCATAGCCGTCAGGAAACTGAATGGGCACTGCCGTCACCACGACCTGCTCACGCCAACCCAGTGCCGGCTCATTTTTCACCTCGACACTGGCCATCTCGGCCCGCAGTCGGGCGATATCGCCTTTTAGGGTCACCAGCTCCTGTTCCCGCTCCCGAAAATCGGAACGAAAACGGGTATCATCGATACGCAGCAATGCCTGCCCTTTCTCTACGATGTCACCCTCTTTAACAAAGATCTCTTTGACTATCCCCCCCTCCAGGTTCTGGATAACCTGCAATTGGCGAGAAGGCATGACCTTGCCTTG
>JBOFSK010000101.1:0-4458 GCA_051651505.1 Aeromonas sp. | reverse complement strand
GCGGCACCGATATCCATATCTACAACTGGGACGAGTGGTCGCAAAAAACCATTCCGGTACCCATGGTGGTCGGCCATGAATATGTGGGCGAAGTGGTCGCCATCGGCCAGGAAGTGCGTGGTTTTGCCATCGGCGATCGAGTCTCCGGCGAAGGGCACATCACCTGCGGTCACTGCCGCAACTGCCGCGCCGGCCGTACTCACCTGTGCCGCAACACCATTGGTGTGGGCGTCAACCGGCCGGGTGCCTTTGCCGAATATCTGGTGATCCCGGCCTTCAACGCTTTCAAACTGCCGGACAACATCCCGGACGAGCTGGCCGCTATATTCGACCCGTTTGGCAATGCGGTGCACACCGCCCTCTCCTTCGATTTGGTGGGTGAGGATGTGCTGATCACCGGGGCAGGCCCCATCGGCATCATGGCGGCCGCAGTCTGCCGCCACGTGGGGGCGCGCCACGTGGTGATCACCGACGTCAACGAATACCGGCTGGAGCTGGCCCGCAAGATGGGCGCCACCCGCGCGGTCAACGTGGCGAAGGAGAAGCTGGCCGACGTCATGAACGAGCTAGGGATGACCGAAGGGTTCGATGTGGGGCTGGAGATGTCCGGCATGCCGAGCGCCTTTCAGGAGATGCTCGACAAGATGAACCATGGCGGCAAGATCGCCATGCTCGGCATCCCCCCCGCCACCATGGCCATCGACTGGAATAAGGTGATCTTCAAGGGGTTGTTTATCAAGGGGATCTACGGCCGCGAGATGTTCGAAACCTGGTACAAGATGGCCAGCCTGATCCAGTCCGGGCTGGATCTCTCCCCCATCATTACCCACAGATTTCACATCGATGAGTTCCAGCAGGGATTCGACGCCATGCGCTCTGGCCACTCCGGTAAAGTGATCCTGAGCTGGGACAAATAAGCTTTTTACCCCCTTTTTATCCAAAACCCGGCCAATGCCGGGTTTCTTTTTATCTGCGCCACCCGCATTGCCGTGATATCGCCCAAAACTTTGCACCCAGAGTGTTTAACACTTCACACACAAGCGTTTAAATGGCTGTAACTATTCGGTTATAATCCCGTCGTTTACAGGGATAATAAGCGACTGCTGGGAGTATATGAGCGTGTTGAAAAAACTGAGCTATTGGCTGGCGGTCGGGATGACGGCTGCCAGCTTGTCTGGTGTGGCACTGGCTGCTGACGACCTGTCAGCAGAGGCGATTGCCGAGCGGATCAAACCGGTCGGCCAAGTCTATACCGCCAAGGATCTGGAAGGCATTGTCGGGGCGAGTGCAACGGCGGTTGCCGCGACCCCTTCCGGCCCCCGCGATGGCGAAGCCGTATACAAGGGCGCCTGTTTTGCCTGCCATGATACGGGGGCTGCCGGCTCCCCCAAGCGAGGTGACAAGGCCGCCTGGGAGCCTCGCATCGCCCAAGGTTTCGACGTGTTGAAAAAGCATGCCATCGAAGGCTTCACCGGCAAGCTTGGCATGATGCCGCCACGCGGCACCTGCGCGAACTGCAGTGATGAAGAGATAGCAAACGCCATTCATTACATGACGGACAATCTCTAACGATATAAAAGGGCCGCACTCGCGGCCCTTTAAAACTATCAGCTGCCAACTACGCTACCAGGGTAGACTTATCGGGAGTTGCTCATGTCACCCCACATTATCGATCCCCACTACTCAACACCGCTGTTGGCACTGGTCAGTGCCATTATGGATTTTCCACCGCCCAAGACTGCTAGCCACCAAGACTACGACCGGCTTATCACCCACATTGACCAACTCTGCCCGCTGCAACACTTCGCCATGCTGGGCCTGTTGGATAGCGGTTTGAGCTGGCTTTGTAGCCACAAGATCAGTGATACCTTCAAACAGCAGCTGGGTGATGATCAATCGGCGATCAGCTATCAACTTAGCCAGCTTGATGAGGCGAGGGGCTGGTGCGTCCTCCCCATTCAACATGACCAGGTGCAGTGGCTGCTGGCTTGCAGCGCCCCTTCCGATCTGCCGACCATGCGCCTGCTGTTGGAGTGCCTAGCCAAACGGCTGACCGAAAGCCAGACACGCACCCACCTGAGCGAGCTTCCGTCACCGCTTATCCGCAAAGATCCCAGCTGGAAAAAAAAGATAGAGAGCATCAATCGCATTATGCGCTTGGCTCACACCCTGCCGGGATCGGCGCTGTTTTCCCAGCTAGAGGCGGTGCTGTGCCAAATGATCGCCATCGACCATCTGCTGCTGGTTAAACTCACTCCCCAGACGCTGGAAAAGATCCATCCCTCCCACCCCCGTCAGAGCGACGCGTTTATTAGTGGCCTGTGTCACAGCACCAACCCGGTCGAGGTAAACCGGGCGGCGCACTACTGGTACAGCATGCCACTGCGGCTACAGCAACAATACTTCGCCCACCTTATCATCTGTGCCCCCGGCCCACTGGCGCCAGACGATAAGCTCTTTCTCGATTTTTTGCGCAGCCAGCTTACCCTGTTGCTGGAGCTGAGGCAGATCCGCCAACAGCTTCACGACATCAACAGCGAGGAGTCGATTCATCAGCGGCTACAACAGTTACGCCAGATCAACCTCAAGCTGCAAAAACAACTCAAACAGCATCAGGAGACGGAGCGGCGGTTGCAATTCAATGCGCTACACGATCCCCTGACCCTGCTGCCCAACCGGGCGCAGTTAATGAACCACCTCAATCAAGCCATGAGCCACTACCATCGCTATAAATCACCCGGGTTTACCCTGATGTTTATCGATGTGGATCACTTCAAGCAGATCAATGACACCCTGGGTCATAGTGCCGGTGATCAGCTACTGCAAGAGATCAGCCGTCGCTTGCAAACCTGCATCCGGCAAAACGATCTGGTGGCCCGACTGGGTGGCGACGAGTTTGTTATCTGCCTGGACAGCAGTAAAAACAGAGATGACATTAGCCCGGTACTCAACCTGATCACCACTCGCCTCGCCTACCCGTTCCGGCTAGCTGACCACGAGCTGAAGATTACCGTCAGTCTCGGCGTCGCCAGCGTGGACGAGCAGACGACCGGTATCAGTCAGCTGCTCCATCAGGCCGATCTGGCCATGTATCAGGCCAAGCGCAATGGCCGCGACCGGATCGTCCATTACTCGGAAGTGTGCATCACCCCGCCCAGCCACTCGCCAACGGAGGCACTCGCAAGCGCGCTGCAGCAGGGACATATTGTTCCTTACTACCAACCGGTAATCCGACTGCAAGACAGCCACCTCACCGGGCTAGAAGTGATGGCGCGCTGGCTGACAGATGAGGGGGTCGTGAAAGATGCCTTGGATTTTATCCCGCTGGCGAAGCAATGTGGCCTTATCCTCGAGCTGGATTACCAGATCTTGCGCCTGGCTTGCCAACAACTGAAACAGTGGCTGCGACTATTGGGCCAGCGCCAATTCAAGGTGGCGATCAACCTCTCAGGCAAGCATCTGAGCGGCCATGAACACATGATGCGGTTGATCAATATCCTCGCAGAGGAGGAGGTCTGTGCCAGTTATCTGATCTTTGAATTCAACGAGCGGGAGCTGTCGCGGCAAGATGCCGAGACATTGACCTTACTGCACGAGCTGCGGGCCAGAGGCATCCAAATCAGCATGGATGATTTTGGCACCGGCTTCTCCTCCCTCAATGCCCTGTTCCACTTACCCGTGGATTACATCAAGGTGGATGACAGCTTTACCCAGCGGATGCTGCAATCCCCCAAAGATTTGGCGCTGATCCGCGCCATGCGAGACATCTGTCAGGATCTTGATTACACCTTGGTGGTCGAGGGGATCGAGAACCAGCAGCAGCTGCAAAAGCTGATCGACATCGGCTGCCCGCAAGGGCAAGGTCGCTATATATCACCCCCCATGCCGGGGGCTGATATGGTGCCACTGCTTGCCCCTGGCTGGGCGCAGCCTTAGTCTTTCTTGAACAAGGCACGCAAGTTGGCCACGGCCATCTGCCCTTTTTGCTGGCGCTCCTCAGCCGTTACCTGTTTCTGATTCTCCCATGCCAAATCATCCTGCGGCAGCTCAAGCAAAAAGCGACTCGGCTCGGGTCGAACCGACTCACCAAACTGGCGCCGCTCCTTGCAAAGAGTGAAGGTCAGCTCGGTCTGGGCCCGGGTGATACCCACATAGGCGAGGCGCCGCTCTTCCTCCACATTGTCCTCATCGATGCTGGTCTGGTGCGGCAGCAAGCCCTCCTCCATCCCCACCATATAGACATAAGGAAACTCCAGCCCCTTGGAGGCATGCAGGGTCATCAACTGCACCTGATCGGCTTCATCCTCGCCCTCGTTGCGCTCCATCATGTCCCGCAGGGTGAGACGGGTCACAACTTGGGCAAGCGTCATCGACTCTTCCAGCTCATCCCCTTCCAGCATCTCGGTGATCCAGCGATAGAGGGTTGAGACATTCTGCATCCGCATCTCGGCCGCTTTC
>JBOFSK010000100.1:0-2450 GCA_051651505.1 Aeromonas sp. | reverse complement strand
CTTGGCCGCCTGTTCGGCGCTCTTGGCGTTGATCCAATTTTCAGCCGACTGCCGGGCCTCTTGCATGGTGGCGTGCCGCACCTGCTGCTGCATCTCATTGGCATTATAAATTGAGGTGGTAACTAAGGCGGCGGCCGTTACCAACAGACAGCAACCGGCAATCAACGTGATCCGACCCTGGACAGAAAGCGCGCTCATGCTTGAATTCCCAATGCAGAGAGATAGACATGGGTTAGTTATCGACCGCGCAACACAAAAACTTAACCATTTCAAATCAAATTCAGCGAAAGCTGGTTAACTTCACCCTCTTTTGGTAACCCAACAACCAACCCTAGCAGGCGCACTGCGCGCCCTTGTGAACGTTGCAATCCCTCTTTGAGCAAAGGCACAAACAACGCTGCCTGATAACCCCCCTGGCTGCGATAGACAGTGGTTTGCTGAAAATCAGCAAATTTGAGCTTGATCCCCTGACCCATCAGCTGTTCCGCCGGACACACACTGGCGAAACGTCGTTCCAGCTCTGGCAACAACTGCGCCAATACCGCCAGGCAGGCCGCTTCATCACTGACATTGCTGACCAGCGTGGTTTCCACCCCGATGGTTTTGCGGGTTCGCTGGGCTTGTACCGGCTGATCATCCAGCCCCCAAATCCGGGTCATCAGCATCTCGCCCAGCTTGCCAAAGCGGCTGGGCAGCTCGTCGGCGGGCAAGGTGCGCGCATCCTCGCAGGTATAAAGCCCCTGCGCCTCCAGCCGCTCCGCACTCTTGCGTCCGACTCCGGGTAACTTACCAAGGGGCAACTGGCAAACAAATTCAGCCACCTGGTCGGGCCGGATCACAAACAACCCATCAGGCTTGCGCTGCTCCGAGGCAAGCTTGGCCAGAAACTTGTTGGGCGCAACCCCGGCCGAGGCGGTCAATCCCAGTTCGCTGACAATGGCTTGGCGGATCGCTTGCGCCATCAGGGTGGCACTGCCACCGCAGCAGCCACTGTGGGTTACATCGAGATAAGCTTCATCCAGCGACAGTGGCTCAACCAGGTCGGTATAACGGAGAAAAATCGCCCTGAGCTGACGGGAAACATCCTTGTACACCGCCATCCGCCCCGGGATAAGTACCAGCGGCGGACAGAGCTTTTTGGCCAGTGCGCTCGGCATGGCGGAGCGCACCCCGAAGCGGCGCGCCACATAGTTGCAGGTCGAAATGACGCCCCGCCGCTCGGAGGCCCCCCCGATGGCGAGCGGCACATCGCGCAGGGCCGGATTGTCCCGCATCTCTACCGCGGCAAAAAAGCAGTCCATGTCGATATGGATGATCTTGCGCATATTACTGGATAAATAAACAGACATGGCCATATCTTACCCCACGCCAGCAGACAAACCAGAGGCTGAACCAAGACAGTCACCCAAACCGGTGAGGCAACAAAGAGGGCGGCAAAGCAACAGGCCCCTGAGTGACAGGGGCCTGTTGGCTTACATGACGGCACAAGGGGACAGGCTTACGCCAAGACCATGGGCCCGGCTACCGCTAACGCGATCTCATCCCCACGCAGCACCCGTACCAGTTCGAGCGCAAACTCGATGGCGCTGCCCGGCCCCTGACTGGTGATAAGGCGATGGGCATCATCCCTGACCACCCGCTCACGGGACAACAACGACGCAGGCAGTTGAGGCTGAAAGGCCGGGTGACAGGTGACGCAGGCCGAGCCCAATAAGTCATGATGCTGCAGCACCACTACCGGGGCGGCGCAGATGGCAGCGCGCCAGCGGCCAGACTTGGCCTGCACTTTGAGCAGATCGATGGCCTGCGGGGTATCGCGGATCACCTCGCTGCCGGGCAAGCCACCGGGCACCACTATGGCCTCGAAGTCACGGTCAGTCAGCTCATTGATATGACAATCGGCCACCAGTTGTACCCCACGGGATGCCTTGATCTGCCGTGAACCGGCAGGGCAGCAAGAGACCAACAGCACCTCAATGCTGGCTCGCACCAGGGTATCGACAATAGCAACGGTCTCAATCTCTTCCGACCCGGGCGCCACCAGTACTAATACACTCATCCTCGCCTCCTTGCCTATAGCTTGATAATTCAACGCCGAGCATCAGACCTGCTGCCGCTTATCATTGATCGCCTGATAGAGCCCCTGATTGACTGGCACCGCAATTCCGTGACTGGCCGCCTTGGCCAGTAAAAAGCCGGTGATGGCCTCGATCTCGGTCTCCCGCCCCTGGATCACATCCTGATACATGGAGGAGTAATTATCGGCAGTCAACTCCACCACCGCCATCACCCGGCGCTGCAACTCATCAGCAGTGGTTGCCATCCCTTCGGCGCACATCACATCCGCCACTTCGACACAAATTTGCTGCAGCACATCGGCAAAACGGGGGCCCGCCAGCTCACCATTTTGCAGCTTGTGGAGTGCCGTCAGCGGATTAATGGCGCAATTG
>JBOFSK010000099.1:0-1020 GCA_051651505.1 Aeromonas sp. | reverse complement strand
CAGGCTTGGCGGCCATCTTGGCCGAGTGTGCAGGCTTGGCGGCCTTCTTGGCCGGGAATGCTGGCTGGACGGCCTTCTTGGCCGGGAATGCTGGCTGGACGACCTTCTTGGCCGGGAATGCTGGCTGGACGACCTTCTTGGCCAGGAACTCAGGCTTGACTGCCATCTGGGTTGGGGATATAAGATGCTCTGTGGCCGGCAGGTTTGAGCGAGGTGAGGCCGGCGGGCTTGAGCGAGGAGAGGCCGGCGGGCGTGAATGAGGTGTGGCATAGTCAGGCGTGCCATATGGGTGATGGTCGGGCTTGCCATATGGGGAATAGTCAAGCTTGTCACCTGAAGGATAGCCGGGCTTGCCATATGAGGAATAGGCGGGCTTGCCATAAGAGAGATGGTCAGGATCCCCATCCGAGAGATAGTAGGACTCGTCATCTGAGAGAGCGTAGGGCCTGCCATATGAGGGAGAGTTGGGATTGCCATAAGAGTGATAGTCGGGTTCCTCATCGGAGAGATAGTCGCGCTCGTCACTTGAGGGACAGTCGGGCTCACCGTATGGGAGATAGTTGGACTCGTCAACTGATTCGGAGGCAACCGGCGGACTTGACTCTGTGGCAGGTAGCGGACTCGACCTTCTCGCGGCCCGTGTTCCCTCCCATCTGGTGGATTGTGAGTCTGATTTGGTGAGAGCTGTCGGATCTGGGTTGAGGATCATGGAGGGACATCGAAGCTCGCGGTTGTTGGCCGGGTACGTGGAGGTTGTCGGCCTCGGGTGAGCTGGCGAGGTATCGTGGGAGTCATTCGGGACTGGACGAGTTCGGTTCTTAATCTCGTCGATCTCTTCCACCTCATAAAGTGAACCGTTTAGATATAGAACTACATTGATTAGTTCTGTTAAGGAGTAGTCCCACACGGGAGGAGCGCACCGGATAGTGTGCTTGTCCAGTCCCATCTGAAATATGGCACACAATGAGGCGTCGGGCCAGCTCACCCGATGGGAAAGGGCGATGAATTCCTCCACGTATT
>JBOFSK010000098.1:0-2184 GCA_051651505.1 Aeromonas sp. | reverse complement strand
TGGTGATACCACGCTCACGCTCTTCCGGTGCCTTGTCGATCTGGTCGAAGGCAAACGCTTTACCACCGAAGTGCTTGGCCAGCACGTTGGTGATAGCTGCAGTCAGGGTGGTTTTACCGTGGTCAACGTGGCCGATGGTACCCACGTTAACGTGCGGTTTATTACGCTCAAATTTTTCTTTAGACATGATCGACCCTCTAAACTAACGCTGAGTACGCGGTGGCAAGCTAACCACAGAACAGTTTATATGATGGATTTGAATTAGGTAGGAAATAGAGATTGGTGCTGATAGTCAGATTCGACGCCGGCCTCACCCACTGGGGCAGCTCTTGGTATCGCCTGAGCAATATCAGCATCTTGGAGCGGGCAGCGGGAATCGAACCCGCATCATCAGCTTGGAAGGCTAAGGTAATAGCCATTATACGATGCCCGCACTGCTCTAACCCAAAGAACTCAAACCGCAGAGAAATATGGTGGAGGGAGAAGGATTCGAACCTTCGAAGGCAGAGCCGTCAGATTTACAGTCTGATCCCTTTGGCCACTCGGGAACCCCTCCGGATGCTAGATTGTCACAACGGTAATTCTGCTTGCACCCGTTGCTTTATATCGCTTTTGCACGGCAAATAGACGATAGACACTCAAGCGTCGCGCATTTTATTGTAAGGTTTTGGGGGATGCAACCATTGAACCGGGCAAAATATGCGATATCACCGCGAAGTTGGCAAAAAAATGTGGGCAAACCCGCCATTCCTGCTGCGTCCCTTGTCGCTCCCACCCCCTTGGTGTATGGTCGCCGTGCCTAAGAAACAGTGATGACACCATGACGACAGAGCATAACCCCTATCTGCAATTCACCCGCGAACAATGGGCGTTATTGCGCGATGCGGTCCCCCTGACCCTCACCGAACGCGACTTGCAGACCCTGCGCGGGATCAACGAGAAGGTGTCATTGCGGGAAGTGGAAGAGATCTACCTGCCCCTCTCCCGCCTGCTCAATCTCTATGTTAAAGCCAAGCAGCGGCGCAGTCGGGTACTGGAGCAGTTCCTTGGCCAATCCCGTGGCAAGGCAACCTATATCATCAGCATTGCCGGCAGCGTAGCGGGCGGTAAAAGCACCACAGCCCGTATTTTGCAGGCCCTGCTGGAACGTTGGCCAGAACATCCCAGAGTAGAGCTGGTCACCACTGACGGCTTTCTCTACCCCAACAAGATCCTGGAAGCGCGCGGCCTGATGCGGCGCAAGGGATTCCCGGAATCCTATGACATTCGTCATCTGGTGGAATTTGTCACCAATATTCGCGCCGGTCACGAAAAGGTCGAGGCGCCGGTCTACTCCCACCTGATCTACGACATCATTCCCGATGAGAAGAAGGTGGTGGAGCAGCCAGATATCCTGATCCTGGAAGGGCTCAATGTGCTGCAAAGTGGCATGGATTACCCACAAGAGCCGCATCGGGTGTTTGTATCAGACTTTGTCGACTTCTCTATCTACGTGGATGCCGACCCCGAGTTGCTGCGCACCTGGTATATCGAGCGATTCCTCAAGTTCCGCAGCGGGGCTTTCTCGGATCCCGACTCTTACTTTCATCACTATGCCAAGCTGGCCGAGAGCGAAGCCACCCAGATCGCCAACAACCTCTGGAAAGATATCAACTATCTGAACTTACAGGAAAATATCCTACCAACTCGGGAGCGCGCCAACCTGATCCTGACCAAGGGACAAGAGCACGCCATCGAGCAAATCAAACTGCGCAAGTAACCGCGGCAGTTCACCAAATAGCAGAGGGAGCCCACGGGCCCCCTCTGCTATTTGGCATCATGAACATCTCTGCTCGCCCTCAGTCACCCCGGCGCAGGGAGAGCTCGCCACCCAGATAGAACTTTATCCCTTCGCCTGTCTCTAGGCGCAAGGCACCGCGCTCATCGATACCACGAGCAATACCCCGGATCTCCTGCTCCCCCATCAGCAAGCGCACCGGACGGCCCGCAAAGTGATCGAGCCGATTCCAGTCATCGACAAAACTTGCCAGCCCCTGCTGCTCAAAGGTGTGCAGCGCCTGCTGCAAGTGAGTGATCATCCGGGCAGCCAGCTGATTGCGATCCACCAGTTCCGGATTGATATGGCGCAGCTCGGCCCAGGGCTGATCGATCTTCTCCCCCTCACGGGCTGGCATCGCCAGATTA
>JBOFSK010000097.1:0-5300 GCA_051651505.1 Aeromonas sp. | reverse complement strand
AAGAGGCCCGGCAGTCGGCTGAAAATTGGATCAACGCCAAGAGCGCCGAACAGGCGGCCAAGGTAACCAGCTATCTCGATGAAGCCTATTTTCGGGCCACCTTGCTGGCCGAGAATGTGCTGTTCCAGCGCAACAATGCCGCCGACAACTTTGTGCATTCACAGGCACTGCGCGGGGCGATTAATCAGCAACTGCACGATACTGCCGCCTCGTCCGCCAACCTGCTCGGAGTCTATGCCATATTCGAGCCAGATCAGCTGGATGGGGAGGACAGCAATTACCAGGGGTCGACTGAGCTGGGTTCCAATGATAAGGGGCGTTTTTCTTCTTATTGGGCCAATAACCATGGGGTGTTGGTGTCGGAAGTAGAGAGTGAAGAGACACTGGCCGATGACTCCCCCACCGAGGCAGGCGGGATCAGCAACGAGTGGTATCGCTGCAGCATTCGTACCCGCGCACTCTGTTTGCTAGAACCCTATCTAGACAATATCGGCGACAACAACATCCTGATGACCTCGATGACGGTTCCGCTGCAGGAGCAGGGGACCTTGCTGGGCATGGTCGGGGTCGATATCTCACTGACTACCTTGCAGAATCTGGTTAGCTCCATGGATAAGGAGCTCTACGATGGAAAAGGTAAAATCTTATTGGTCAGTCATGAGGGGCGCGTTGCAGGGGCTGACGAATTTAACGTCACCATGGGGCGTGGGCTGGATCAGCAGTATCAGGGCTTGGCCAGCGAGCTCAATGGGTGGCTCAAGGCGGGGCAGGCACTGACCCGCTGGAGCCGTGATGGCGAGCTATTGCAGCGTTTTGTGCCGGTCGCCATCCGTGGCATCGAGGGTAAATGGGGCATCTATATCGAGCTGCCAAGGGCGGTTGTGTTGGCTTCGGCTGAGCAGCTGCAAGATGAGTTGACCCACGAAGCGCGACGCAGCGTGAGTACCCAACTGGTGATCGGCACGGCGATCGCGCTGGTGGCCTTGTTCTTTATCTGGTTGATGGCACGCCAGATTGTGGCCCCCATCCGCGCCGTGGTTGCGCGCCTCAAGGATATCGCCAGTGGCGAGGGGGATTTGACCCAGCGGATCGAGATCCAGCGGCAAGACGAAATTGGCGAGCTGGCCAAGTGGTTCAATAGCTTTCTCAACACACTGCAATCGACCATCAGCCAGGTGATTGATACGGTTGCTGGCACGCGGATCAGTGCCGAGCGGGCCGCTCAGGTTGCCGAGCGTACCAGCGGCGGCATGCAGGCTCAGTACCAGGAAATCGATTTGGTGGCCACGGCGTTTGAAGAGCTTAGCGCCACGGCGCTGCAGGTCTGCGGCAATGCCAGTTCCGCAGTGGCGGCCGCCAATGCTACCGATGCTGCGGCGCAAGAGGGTAAATATGTGGTGGCCAACACTCAGGAGGCGATGCACAAGTTGATGACCATCATCAATGATGCCCAGCCGGTGGTAGAACGGCTGGCCACTAACAGTAACAATATCAATGACATCCTTACCGTGATCCAGGGTATTGCCGAGCAGACCAATTTGCTGGCCTTGAACGCGGCCATCGAAGCTGCCCGGGCTGGCGAGCAGGGCCGTGGCTTTGCCGTGGTGGCGGATGAGGTGCGTCAGTTGGCCGGTCGTACTCAAAAAGCCATCGTCGAGATCCAGACGCTGATCAACCAACTGCAATCGGGAACGGGGGCAGTGGTCAAGGCGATCCGTCATGGCCATGGTCAGGCGGACGAGACGCTGTCCAAGGTGGACCTCTCGGTGCAGGTACTGGAGCAGATCATCCAGTCGGTCTCCACCATCCATCAAATGAACGAGCAGATTGCTCGGGCAGCCCAAGAGCAGAGCCGGGTGGCTGATGAAATTAATCGTAACGTCAGCAATATTCGTGATGTCAGCCATACCATCCGCGCTGAAGCGGTGACCTCTGCACAAAATGGTCGCGAGTTAGCGGCGCTGGCCGATAAACAGCAGCAACTGGTGGGGCAGTTCAAGGTGTAAAGAGATAAAAAAGGCGCCATCCGACAGGAGGCGCCAAATACATTCAGATGACAGACGGGGTCAACTCCATCAGAGTTGAACCCCTCTTCCCCTAGAGGAAGAAACACAACATCACAATCACACCCTCAAGACTCACCGGGCCAGATCTAAACGGGCATAGTGCTCAAATGGTGAGTCATATGAAGACTTGCTGCTGGCCGAATTATGTTTATTCACTGGTCGGGCTGCAACCGACAAATTATAATGCCCTTCATTAGAAAAACTCATCATCGGCTGGTGCCATGTCTCGTCGTTTACCCCCGCTAAATGCCCTCAAGGCGTTTGAAGCTGCGGCTCGTCACTTAAGCTTTACCCGCGCAGCAGAAGAGTTATTTGTGACTCAAGCTGCCATCAGTCATCAGATCAAGGCGCTGGAGGAGTATCTTGGCATCAAGTTATTTCGCCGCAAAAACCGCTCCTTGCTGCTGACTGAAGAGGGGCAGGGCTACTTTCTCGACATCAAGGATATTTTCACCTCCATTTCGGAGGCGACCGACAAGCTGCTGGCGCGCAGTGCCAAGGGGGCACTGACCGTCAGTTTGCAGCCAAGTTTTGCGATCCAGTGGCTGGTGCCGCGCTTGGTGCGTTTTAGCGAGCGTCACCCGGATATCGACGTGCGGATCAAGGCGGTCGATATGGACGAGGGGTCGCTCACCGATGATGTGGATGTCGCCATCTATTACGGGCGTGGCAACTGGCCCGGCTTACGTTGCGACAAATTGCACACCGAATACCAGATCCCGGTCTGTGCCCCCCTGTTGCTGACCGGCCCAAAACCGCTGCGCACCCCTGAAGATCTGACCCGTCATACCCTGTTGCACGATACCTCCCGTCGCGACTGGAAGGCCTGGTTTCGCCAGCTTGATATCGATGCGCCCAATGTCAATCAGGGGCCTATTTTTAGTCACTCCACCATGGTGATCCAAGCGGCGATCCACGGCCAGGGGGTGGCGTTGGGTCACAGTGTGCTGGCACAACCTGAGATTGAAGCCGGTCGCCTCATCTGCCCATTCGAGCAGGTACTGGTGAGCAAGAATGCCTTCTATCTGGTCTGTCAGGAGCAGCAGTCCGAGCAGGGCAAGATAGTGGCGTTTCGTGACTGGATGCTGGAGCTGGTGGAGCAAGAAGAAGCCCGCCGCAGGGCGCTGCTTGCCGATGATTGAGGTGATAAGAGCGGGGGCCATCGATGCGCCGGTGCGCATTTTGCTGGCCCATGG
This sequence comes from Aeromonas sp., assembly GCA_051651505.1. GTDB lineage: Bacteria > Pseudomonadota > Gammaproteobacteria > Enterobacterales > Aeromonadaceae > Aeromonas. The sequence goes on along the minus strand of JBOFSK010000097.1, from coordinate 2,038 downwards.
CGCGGGGGCCGGCATGGAGCACGCTTTTCTTGCCGAGCTGTCATCCCTGCTGGCGGGGCCTGATATTGAAGTGGTGCGCTTTAACTTCCCCTATATGACCAAGTGGGCACAGGATGGCAAGCGGCGGCCGCCGGACCGGCAGCCACTGTTACTCGAGTGTTGGCGTCATATGGCGCGCGAGTTTGCCCATCCCCGCTTGTTTTTGGCGGGTAAGTCGATGGGGGGGCGGATGGCGGCTGAGCTGTATCGTGCAGGGAAAGACGAGATGAATGCTGCAGGATTGCTCATTCTCGGGTATCCTTTCCACCCTCCGGCCAAACCTGACAGCTGGCGGGGCGAGGTGCTTAAGCAAATAATGGTACCGACTCTGCTGTTGCAGGGGGAGCGCGACACCTTCGGCAGTCGCGCCGAACTGACTGATTTCCCCTTCTCATCCGACGTATCGGTCCATTGGTTGACCGATGGTGATCATGGTTTTAAACCACGCAAAGCCAGTGGCGTGAGCGAGCGGGACAACATGCAGTTCGCCGCAGCGACCATCAAGCACTTTGTTGCCCAACATGGGCAGCCAAGGGGTGGTGACTGATGTGCCAGGTCTGACAAGACAGGAATAATGAGGATGCAGATCCATCGACATTGGCTGGTGCTGGCGGGCTTTTTTGGCCTGACCGGGACTATGCTGGGCGCTTACGGTGCCCACGGCCTGGCGGCGAGCGGTACCCCCCCTGCGCTGTTGGCCGCATTCAATACCGCCGTGCAATACCAGTTTTTTCACGCATTAGCCCTGCTGGTCCTGGGTTGGTGTGGTGTGCGCAGCCGGGTAATTAACCTGGCTGGCACCGCATTTGTGCTGGGGATCCTTGGATTCTCCGGCAGTATTTACGCCATGGTGCTGCTTGGCAGCAAAGGGCTGGGGCTCATCACTCCGGCCGGTGGCCTCTGTTTTATGTTGGGATGGGTAGCCCTGATATGGGTTGGCTGTCGTCTTGGAGGAAAAAATGAATAATCTGCTGCTTTATTGCCGCCCCGGTTTTGAGAAAGAGGCGGCGGCAGAGATCACCGAGCGTGCCAGTAGCATGCAGTGCTACGGTTTTGCCCGGGTCAAGGACGACAGCGGTTATGTGATCTTCGAGTTGTACGACGAAGAGCAGGCCGATTTACTGGCCCGTAAACTGCCATTCAAAGAGCTTATCTTTATTCGTCAGATGCTGGTGGTAACCCACGAGCTGAAAGATCTGGATGTGTCTGATCGGATTACACCGATCATCGAGGCGACCAGCGAGTACACCATTTGTGGTGATGTCCGGGTTGAGACCGCTGATACCAACGAAGCGAAAGAGCTGTCGGCTTTTTGCCGCAAGTTTACCGTGCCCCTGCGTCAGGCGTTGCGTAACAATGAGCGGCTGACCAAGAAGGAGACGCCCCATCGTCCGGTGTTCCATGCCTTCTTTATGGCTAATGACCATCTATTGCTGGGCTACTCCTATTCGTTCAACAACTCCGAATTCCACATGGGTATCCCGCGTCTGCGCTGCCCGGCGGATGCACCGAGTCGTTCCAGCCTCAAGCTGGAAGAGGCGTTTTACGTCTTTGTCCCTCGTGAAGAGTGGGACTTGCGTCTGTGCTCAGGCCTCAAGGCGGTGGATTTGGGCGCCTGCCCGGGGGGCTGGACCTATCAGCTGGTCCGCCGTGGCATGATGGTGACGGCAGTAGACAACGGCATGATGGCGCAATCGCTGATGGACAGCGGTCAGGTCAAGCATATCCGTGACGACGGTTTCGTCTGGCGGCCAGGCAAAAAGAACACCTACTGGCTGGTGTGCGACATGGTGGACAAGCCCGCCCGTGTCGTTCACATGATTGCCGACTGGTTTCGTGAAAATGACTGTCAGGAAGCGATGTTTAACCTCAAGTTGCCGATGAAGAAGCGCTATGCCGAATCGGTACACAACATCGAGGTGCTGCGTGCCATGCTTAAAGAGATCGACAACGCATTTGTGATCCAGGCCAAGCAGCTCTATCACGATCGTGAAGAGAT
>JBOFSK010000096.1:0-1647 GCA_051651505.1 Aeromonas sp. | reverse complement strand
GTATTTGGCGCAGGGTTTAAAGGGTTTAATATTGCTCATCTGGTCACTACCGATGGTATTGGCGTTGAATTATTTGAAATGAAAGAGCGCCAGGAGCGTCATGAAGTTGACTTCTCTCGCATTGGGATCTTTCACTTCTGTTTGCAAACCGATGATTTTGCTGGCGTGATTGAACGTACCGAAAAATTTGGTGGTAAAGTCCGGATGGACATCATGCGTTACCATCCAGAAGATGACAGCAAGCAAGCACAAATGGTTTACCTGGAAGATCCGTTCGGTAATCTGTTCGAGCTCTACTCGCACACATACGAAGAGACCTATGCCTCTGATTACGAGTAATCGTAGCTTTAAGCGATAACGAGTTAAGGGCTGGTGAATACACCAGTCCTTCTTTATTTATAAATAGCGTCAAACGCCATCAAGGGCATGTTGAATCAATTCAATGATCTGCTCATAACGGGTGGCAAGTGGTGAATTGAGCTTGCTAACCAGGTAAACCGGTTCTTGTATATCTGCGGTAACATTGCATGTTTTGAGCTGATCGTTGTCAATGAACAGGTTGACACACCAGCGTGGAACGACGGTAAAACCAATGCCTTTGGCAATCGGAACCAATATTTGATGCACTTGATTTATATAGCTTTTTGTAGCCAGACTCTCTAAGTCAACTAGCTTAAGCTGTTCATTGTTCGCTTGGCTAACATAAGTCTGGAAATAGTGACCTAAATCCGGGTGGCGCACGACCCCCAATTCGACCAATAACTCACTTAAAGGCCTGCCTTCGTCTGCTGATATAGGTAGCACCAGTGCTAGAAACTCAGCACCAACAATTCGACTGGAGAAATATTTAGGGTTGGGCGCTTTGGTCACGATCCCGATATCCAGCTTGCCCTGTTGTATCTGCTCTAAAATACGTTGATTGGGTGCAGCTTCCAACATGATGGATAAGCCAGGATGCATCGCCTGAAGCGAAAGCAGGGGGGAATAAAGCAACCAGGCAAAGGTACCAGAACAGCCGATAGTACAGCTGCCTCGGAATGGATCATCGTGTGACAAATTATGTAATAACCGCGATTCATCTTCAAAGTGTCTGACCGCATAATCGTAAACTTTGCGACCATGAATGGTGAGTTCAAATTTTTTATTAAATCTTTTTATAAGCGGATAACCGCACGCAGCTTCAAGTTTGGTGATGTGCTGGCTTACCCCGGGTTGGGTCATATGGAGCAACTCGGCAGTTTTGGTGAAGTGCCCCACATCGACCAATGATTTAAAGGTGTTAAGCCAAACAGGATTGAGCATAGCAAGAACCCGATTATTTTTAATAAATGTCTTTCGAGATTGATTCACTATACAGGAAATCTATCCTTGCTGTCGCAATCACCGCGCGGGCTTCTCAGTGATAACGCTGGGGTAACATTGCAGGAGCAACCGAGGATAGCAAAGGGAGCCTGACAGGCTCCCTTAATGCAAATATATAAACGGGTAGTTCAAGGTCACAACCTGCTGACCCCATACCCAACCTTAACGATGGGTCGCGGCCTTCATCCCTTCTACAAACTCTTTCAGACGAGTGAGCATATGCTCCGGGTTTTTATGGTGGGTCTCGATGATCTTCACCACGGCCGAACCCGAGATGGCACCGGC
>JBOFSK010000095.1:0-13900 GCA_051651505.1 Aeromonas sp. | reverse complement strand
ATCGTTGAAACCGAGCACAGCGGTGAACTCAACAGCGCGGTCAAGCAGCTGACCCATCGCCACATAACCACCATTCTCGTCAGCAAAGCCACGGCCAATCAGCGCGGGCTCTAGCGTAATACCTGCCCTGGCCAGCGTCCGGGTATAACCGGCCATCCGCTGCTGTCCGTCCACAAAGGCTTCATCATCAGAGGTAATAAAAGCGATCTTACGATGCCCGGCATCCAGCAGATGTTGGCAAGCCGTGGATATCCCCGCTTGGTTATCAAGCCAGACACATCGATCTTCAAAGCCCGGCACCTGCCGGTTAATAAACACAATAGGGGTAGAGCCTGCGGCCAACTCGCATAGCTCCTCATCAGGCAGCGCCTTACTGTGCAGGATCAGAGCATCACACTGACGTTGTAACAGTGCCGAAATGGCATGGCGCTCACGAGCAATATCGTGGTTACCAGACATCACAATGGTAAATTTGTTAGCCTGATCGACCATGGTCTCGATGCCACGCATCATCTGGGCAAAGAAGGGGCCACCGCAGAGGTCACCCACCAGCACACCGATGCAGTTGGATCGCTTGCTAACCAGTGCCTGAGCAAAACTATTAGGCCGAAAATTCAATTCCTTCATGGCCGCCAATACCGCCTCACGCTTGTCCGGTGCTACTTGCGCCGTACTATTGATCACACGCGATACGGTGGAGATAGACACATTTGCCAACTGAGAAACGTCTTTAATCGTTGCCACTATCCATTCCTTTATTGTGGGGAAAACTATCGATACCGACAGGTCCAATATACCTCGTACAGTTAGGCATGACGCTGAGCTAGGTCAACAGAACCCTTTCATCTGGTGTCATTATCTGACACCGAATCACCGGCGATCAGACTGCGATGAAAACAACAGGCCCGGGCCTGGTGGCTCAATAGGCGTGATTGAGCTCTCGCTCTGACATAAAACGCAGCGGTTGCTGTAGTTTGTGCTGATAAATCAGATCGAACGACAGCACATTTTGCACATAGTTGCGGGTCTCTTTATAGGGAATACTCTCGACCCACACATCCATCGGCTTGTTATCACTCTGCTCACGCCAGCGCTTCACTCTGCCAGGCCCGGCATTATAGGCCGCCGCCGCCAAGATCCGGTTGCCATCATAAACATCCAGCAACCGTTTGAGGTAGGCACTACCAAGACGCACATTGAGCGCGGGATCAAACAGTTGCTGCTCATTGCGGTAAGGGACCCCCAGCTTGCCTGCGGTCTCCTTCGCCGTTGCGGGCATCAGCTGCATCAGACCACGAGCCCCTACTGGCGACTGCGCCAGGGGATAAAGCGCACTCTCCTGACGGGAAATGGCGTATAGCAAGCTCATATTAACGGATCGCTCCCGCGCCATCTGGCTAAAAGTCTGGCGGTAGGGCTTGGGAAAGCGCAACTCGAGGGCATCCCACGCCTCGGCCCGGATGCTGGCCAAAATGGCCAGATCGTGCCAGCCCTGATTGAGGGCAATGTGGCCAAACTCGATACGCTGCGCTACCGGATTACGATCCATATTGTGGATCCACTCCGAACGGGCCGCCGTGATCTCGTTCATCGACAACAGCTCGCGTACCCGCAGCAAAAAGGGCCAACGCTGGCTGGCACGGACCCAGTCAGGCACTTGCTTAGCACCCTGGTTTTTTATGCGATAAGGTACACCGGTGCGCTGGGCCGCCATAAAGCCATAGAAACCACGCAGGTTGGCCGTCTCGAGATACAAATCATGGGCCAATTTTTTCTGCCCTTGCTGCTCCAGTGCACGAGCCGCCCAATAACGCCAGCGGTCCTCTTTCTGACGCGCCATTGGCAGCAATTTGACCCAACCAGATAAATTACGCCAGTCCTGCTCCCAGATGGCCAGCCGAGCCCGCAGCTCGGTGATATCGGGATCCGCCAGCTGCTTGACCGTGCTATCGACCCAGTTACGCTGGGCAATGGCGCGATCCAGCAGCAAACGACGGGCAATCGCCCGCTCAATGGGTTTCACCTCACTCTGGTTCAAGCCAAACTGACTACGAAACTGCGCCAGTTGTCGCAGCACTGTCTCCGGCTGCTGACTGGCATAACGGGCTAAACCCAGTGACAGCAACTTTTTCGAGTAAGGGTGTGTGCTGAAGTAAGCAGGGTTCATCGCCTTGGCGGGTTGTGCAAACAGAGTCACCATCTGATCGCCATAGGGCTGCAGTCCGCTTCCTAAGGTCGCGCCAAGATGGGTGATTAAATTGGAATTTTCTGCCTCGAACGCCAGCGTCATCCGTTGCCAGATCTTCTCTTGAGTGCGCAATCCTGCGGCTTGCCACAGCTGGAACAAGGGTGTGCAGGCATCAGGACGAGACTGACCATGCATCCACAGCTCACCCGCCCCTTGCAGCGCCTCTTTTTTCCTGCCGGTATAATACGCCGCTTGATAATGCATACAGAGCAGATCGGTGGAGCTCGGTTTGGCCGGATAAAAGCGCAAAAACTGCGACCACTGCTGGCTTTGAGCCAGATAGGTCAAATAGCTGCGCTCCAGCCGGTTCGATTGCGGTGTATCGCTGTGCTGACGAATAAAGCGGGTCACATCGTGGTAATCGGCCGCCCCCGGGCGAAAAGCAAGCTGATAATAATCGAGATAAGGTAACAAGGGATAATGGCTCAAACGACCACGAATTTGTTGAAAACGGGCCTGATCATTGGCCCGTACTGCCTCGTGCGCCTGGCGGTACAGCGTTTGATCTGCAGTTTGCGCCATCAGCCCCGGCACAAACAGTGCCGCTAACATCATTCCCCATACAGCTTTCACTGAACATCTCCATTGAGGGCAATACACCGCCAGATGGCGGTGATGTTACTGTTGCTCATTCTACCTATTGCCAGGGAATCTGACTATTTTTCGGCTTCGCTTAGCTGCATGTCACCCAGCAACTCGGACTTGGTGAAGCGCTGCACATATTTTTCCAGATAGGGCGCCGGCAACGGTTTGGAAGCAAGATAACCCTGATAAAAGCTGCACCCTTGTGCCTGCAAAAACTCCAGCTGCTGGCGCGACTCCACCCCTTCTGCCGTCACGTTAAACCCCATATGACGAGCCATGGCGATCACTGCCTCGACAATGGCCATGTTATCGCCATCTTTGGGAATATCCTGAATAAAAGAGCGATCGATCTTGAGTTCATCAGCGGGCAAGCGCTTGAGATAGCTCAAGGAAGAGTAGCCGGCACCAAAATCATCGATGGCAAAGCTAATACCGAACGCCTTGAGTTCGGTCATCTTGCTGATGGTGTCTTCCGCATGACCTAGCACCACCGACTCGGTGATCTCCAGATTAAGACGGGCCGGGTCCATCCCGGTTTGCGCCAGCACATCGTGGATTTGTTCAACAAAATCGGCGGCATGGAACTGCTTGGCACTGACATTGACCGAAAGCTGTGGGATAAGCATGCCATTCTCCTCCCACTGCACATATTGAGCACAGGCTTCGCGCAGCACCCAGTTGCCAATATCGACGATAAGATCGGTCTCCTCGGCAATAGGGATAAACTCGGCCGGCGAGACCAGGGCGCGACCCGCAGGCTGCCAGCGGATCAGTGCCTCTACGCCTATGATCTCACCACTATCGACCATATGCTGCGGCTGATAGTGGAGCACTAGCTCCTGCTGACTCAGGGCATTGCGCAGGGCGTTATGGATGAGCAAACGACGATCTGCCTGCTGCTGCATTGAGGAATCAAAAAAACGCCGCGTCTTGCGCCCGGCCGATTTGGCCTGATACATGGCAGTATCGGCCTGCTTGAGCAAATCTTCGACTCGCTGATCCCGACCCGGGAACAGCGTGATGCCGACACTGGCACCAATGTGCAACATCTGCCCGCCATAGCTATAAGGTGCCGCGATCTCCTCGATCAGCCGCTCGGCGATAGTATCAGCTTGCATCTCCGCATGGGGTGGACTGGCCGAGAGCGATGGCAACAGCAATACAAACTCATCTCCCCCCAGACGGGCCAAACAGTCCCCCTGACGGACCAATCGTTTGAGACGGCTTGCCACCTGTTGCAACACCCAGTCGCCAGTGGCGTGGCCAAGGGAGTCATTGATGGTCTTAAAGTGATCAAGATCGATAAAGAGCAGCGCCCCAATCAGTTCGCTACTGGTCGCCTCGTTGAACGCCTGCAACACAGTTTCATGGAGCTGGCGCCGGTTGGGCAGTCCGGTCAGCTCGTCATAATAAGCCAGATCCTGGATCCGCCGCTCCGCGGCCTTACGCTCAGAAATATCTTCAAAGCAGATGACGAAATGGCTGATCACCCCTTTATCATCCTGCACCGGCGTCACAATCTCCCACTGGGGATAGCTATGGCCATCAGCATGACGACGCAGAGTCTCCCCCTGCCAGCGATTCAAGGCGTTGAGCTCATAGCCAAGCCCCTCAAGATTGGGCCACAGCGCCTCCGCCAGATGCATACCCAAGACCGCCTGGCTATCGAAGCCGGTGATCTGGCTGAAGGCATAGTTAACCCGCAAGATCTTGAAACCGGGATCCGTAATGATAATCCCCTCATGGGTTTCAAAAGCCACCGCAGAGAGGCGCATTTGGGCATCTGATTGCAACCGCTCCAGCTCTGCCACCATGCGCACCGAAAAGGTATTGAGTAATAACGTAAGATTGGCAAGGTCGGCGGGGGCAGAATAGAGCAACACCAGATGGCCAAGCAGCTGGCCTTTGCCATCAAACAGAGGGTGGCCGTAGTAGGTCTGCCCGACCGCTAACCAAGTGTGATATGCCTGGTCCGCGCTAATGGTCTCGACATAAATCGCACCCTGCTGGTAAAGCTTCTGACAGGGGGCGCCAGCCAAGGGATAATCCTTCAATGCCAGGCCATTGGCGGCCAGTATTCTGATCCGGTCAACACCGCCCCGCTCTGCCACCCAGACCGCATCTACCTTGAGAATATGGGCTAACTGCTCCACCAAGGTAGTGAAAAAATCGAGACCGGTACAGGCAGATAGAGCCTGCGCCAGCTGGGTCAGTTGGGTGCTTTGCAACAACGGCTGAGGGGAATTGAGCAAAGTGGCTGTGCTACACGCCATATCCAGGGGCGCTAACCATCCACAACATAGCTGCTGGTGAGGAACAAACTCGCCTCGCCACAGCACATGAATAAGCCGCCCCTGCTCATCTTTCAAATGCCCGATGAATTGCTCCGGCAGGTGCGATTCATGAAGGCGGACTAAAAAATCGGCAAACCCGGCTTCATCTGCTGCGAGCAGATGGCCTGCCCAGGGATGGTCTCCCTCACCCTGCCATGGCTGATAACCGCCCTGCTCAGAGAGACGCCATTGTTCAAGCGCCCGATCAAAAAACCACATTACTTGCGTGGCTTGCTGCTTCATTTACCACTCCACCCCAACAACCAACCACATTTTTAATCCTATCAGGCACAGCAACATCCCTTCCCATTCACTCATCAGATAAGAGGTGATGGCGAGGAGAGAGTACAAGTATGCGAGATCAAGCAGTTGAAACCGGACATGAGGTCGACACGAGGTGCTGCCAAGAAGGGACAGAAATGATCCAATTACCGCCATACTGCCTGCCCATTTCAATGAGCTCAAGCTGTTTTTGGTGTGAACACCTCGATGATCACAATTAATAAGTTACTGATTAGCAGGGATAAAAAAACGAGACCCTGATCACATTATGATTTTCAGTAATACGTAATCTGATGTTGAAGACACTCGCAAGACGACCCGAAGGGGGCCAATATGAAAATCGAAATCACCAGCAAAATCATCGACATCACGCCGGCTATCCGCGAGCGCATTGAATCCCGTTTTGAAAAGCTCGAACGTCTTCAGGTGCCACTTATCACACCCCATGTCGTGGTGACCAAAGAACGCCTAATGTTCATTATCGAAGCCAGTGCCGGTATCCCGAGCGGTAAGCTGTTTGCCCAAGCGGAACATGAAGATCTCTACGCGGCCATCAATGAGCTGGGCCAAAAATTGGAACGTCAACTGAATCGCCACACTGAAAAGCCGATTTCCCGTCGTGCTACCGGGGTACTCAAAGAGCAGCCACAACCGGATGAAGCTGACGCATGATCCGCGGTCAAACCAGATAACAACGCAGCAAAAAGGCGGGATACCCCGCCTTTTTGCTGCCTATTGTTTATCCCCAACATAGCGCAATGCCGGTCTTCAACTGAGCCAATGCAGGCGCGTATCAACCCCCTGTTGCACCTGTTCAAGGATTGGCAACAATACCCGTGGGTCCTCTTGCCGTGGCGCATCCACCGCTTTGCCTTGCAAGCGTTCACGCGCCAAGGCCGATAAGTTGCCATAAACCGCCCCATCGAGCAGGGTCTGTTTTGGCACCAGTGGCTGCGCTTGCAGCGCAAGCCAAAGCCGCACTTCCACCATACCAGCCCCCTGCTGCAACCGTTCATTGATAGCGCTGCAATCGCCCTCTTGCCCATTACCGACCAGCAGCTCTGGCTCTCTCAAATCAAAGTGGCGACGCCAGTCACGCGTTGCTGCCTCGGCCGGTTTGGCATCAAACCAGGGCTGCTCTTCGACCGCGTCGGTGAGCAGGGCAAGATGCAACCGAAAATCCGCCCGATCGCCATGCTGTACGCCACGATTAAGACGTTGCCCCAACTGGGCTTCATCGACCAGCAGGTGATCACGGATTGAACTGGGTAGCATCGGATAACGCTCATTAATGGCTGTTTCATTGGTTATCGGCCATCAATCCGATTCTTTTAATAGAAAAATGCATCTTGGGGGGTTCCCAAAAGCGGCAGTTCTGTTAGTATGCGCCTCGCACTTGTGGAGGGGTTCCCGAGTGGCCAAAGGGATCAGACTGTAAATCTGACGGCTCTGCCTTCGAAGGTTCGAATCCTTCTCCCTCCACCATTTCAAGTGCGACAATATGATAGTAATGCCCCGTGGAGGGGTTCCCGAGTGGCCAAAGGGATCAGACTGTAAATCTGACGGCTCTGCCTTCGAAGGTTCGAATCCTTCTCCCTCCACCATCTTTCAGAAAACCCGGCCAAGCGCCGGGTTTTCGCATTTCTGGCCGGCCATCATCCCCATATCCAACGCCCTTCAGGCCGGTTATCTAACACCAGATAACGCAATAAAAGAACGGGAAGCCTGGGCCTCCCGTTAGGTGTCATACCGGTCAAATGGTCACAACGTAAAGCGATAGAAGACATCTACCGCTTGCGCGACGCCACTCATCGCTTGCAAGTAGAGCCGTGGCAATACCTCATAGCGCAGCTTAAACTCGGCAATCGGGCTAAATACCCCGACGCCATACTGGAACTGCAAGCCAGGCAGCAGATAGGCTGACAGGGTAACCTGAGTGTTATCACCACTGCCGGCTGTATCGAGCGTGACATCACTCATCCCCAGCGACTCACCAATGCTCGACACCACCCCGCTGGCCTGGTTGACGGCCCCCGCCACCAACAAGCCGCTAAAGCCGCCATCTTCACCGCTGGTCTGCAGCCCTTTACCACGCAACAGGTAAGAGAGCTGTTCCGACTGCGCCATCTGTGGCTCGGAATAGACATTGATCTCCGGTTTGCTGGCAGGTCCGGTGACTCTCACACCGACCGTCACCGGGTCCTCAATGGTCTCTGGATCACGATTGGCCTCGATATTGAGGAAAGGGCGATCCAGGGGACCGGAGAAGAGGATCCGTCCTTCTTTGATCAAGAGGTTCTGCCCGTAAGCTTTGAAACGCCCATTGGTTAACACCAACTGACCATTACCTGCCAACGGTTTCTCAGGATCCTGGCGAATACTAAGCCCACCGGAAATATCTGTTTTAAGTCCCATGGCATCGAGCTTCACATCGTTGCCAAGGCGGATCGCCACCTTTAATGACAGCGGCAGCGTCGCCGGCTTGGGGGTCGGTGGCATATCGTCATACACCAGGATCACATCGTCAGAAAGAGCCACTGCCGAATCTGGCAAACTCTTGACCAGGATCCGTGCCCAGGGAATATCGACCTGGCCAGTCACCCGGGTCTCCTCCCCCAGCGAGAGGGCAATATCGGGAGAAACCCGGATCCGGCCCATACCTGGATACCTGGCTTCCAGATCCTTGCCCTGAACTGTCAGGCTACCGCTGACCGGCAACTTGGCCCAACTGAGCCAACCCCCAAGGGCCAGTGGTCCCTTGCCCACCAGCATGGACCCATCCAGCTCAGCGCGGTTGCCCTCGATCTTGAGGCGGGTCGCCAGCTTGGTCAGGGTCACCATGTCTGAGTGAGTCTGTACTTCGCCATCACGCAAATTAAGCTGACCAAATAACAGGGGTACCGCCAGCGTGCCGTCAAAGCGGGCATCGGCAGAAATAATGCCCTGTAACGATCGCACCTCTGCCGCCAGCAGCGGCGCGAAGGTATTGAGCTTGAGATCATCAAACTTGAGCTGCCCCCCCAATAGGCCGCGACCGCCAGGATCCTTGATCAACAGGTCGGTATCGATATTGCCAATCTGCGCCGAGGTAAAATCGAGCTGGATCGCCGCCTGGCGAGGGTCAAACGCCAGGCCAATCGCCAGTTGTTGATAGTCGGTTTTCAGATCATCGGTCACAAATGTGCCCGGGGTGGTGCGGATCACGGTCTGCAGGGAGGGTTGATTACCACGCCAGCTGGCACGCCCGTCCGCAGAGAGTATCGCCTGCCAACGGAAGTTAGCCGGCAACCAGGGACGCAGCCGTTTGAGGTCAAAATCGTTGAGGGCAAACTCCAGCGCTCCTTGTGCGGCTGAAATCTGGCTGCCCTTGACACAAAGGCTGGCACCCTGGGAGCCCAGACAGAGATCACCCATCGCCAGTTGTTGCCGGGGCAGATCGACATCCAGTGGCCAAGGGGAGGCCAGATCCCAACGCCGTAGCGGGGTTTTCAGCTGCAACTCCGCCAAGGCACCACGCCAGTGATCACCACGCAGTCCGCCCGCCAATTTCAAGTTGGCCGCCACCGGCTCCCCTTGCATGGTCAGGGTCAGGAGATGTTGGCTGATGTCGCCGCCGAGGTTCAGGGCCAACTGACTGAGTTGGGTATCCCCCTGTTGCAACTGCGCAACCAACAGTGAGATCTCCCCGGCCGGTTTGGCGCCAATGACGGCATTGCCCTTGAACGTAATTCCCTTGAGGTTAGTACCGCCGTAATAGAGTCGCTCAGAGGCCAGATCCGCATCGACCCTGGGGGTCTGCTGATTGCCGCTTACCTTCACCTGGCCTTTGATATCCCCTTGCAAATCGGGATAGATGCCCCCCAGCTTGGGCGCTTGCAGGCTGGCATCGAGCTGCCACCGGGCACTGCTGATACTGCCCTTGGCCTGCAACTGGTTGGGGCCACTTTGCAGCGAGAGTGCCGGGATCTGCCACTCCATTTTGTCGTTGCCGCTGAGCTCCCCCTTGAGGGCCAGCGGGTACTGATTGAGTTTGCCATCCACCTTGAGCTTGGGTAGTTTCAGCTCCCAGTGGCCCGCCTCGTTCATCACGAAACGGCTCTCCAGCTCACCGGTCAGGGAACCTTGCAACTCGGGCAGCAGCTCTACGGGGTTAATCCCCTTGAAGAGGGTCGTCCCCTGCCACGCGATGCCCTTATTCCAAGCGAGCTTGCCATCTATCTTCACCTCCCCCTTGAGAGCGTTGAGCTGCAGGGCAATCTTGCTAAGCCGCTCCAGATCCCCCTTCCCTTCCAGCGCAAGTTTGAAAGGGGGTACATTGGTCCCCTTGCCAGCGGTATTGAGGGCAAACTGGTAACCGGAGAGCTTGCCCTTGGCAGTCAGGCTCCCCTTGTCCAGCCGATAGCTCGGCTCATCTTTGGCAGGCTTATGAAATGGCCAGCCGAGGCTCTTCCAGTCGAGGGCCAGATCAAAAGGGAGATCCGGGTCGAGGGCGGCCAGAGAACCCTTGAGATGAGCGGCAACCGGCCCCTTGGCCGACAACGCTAACCCCAGCTTGCCGACCGAACCGGTCAGCGCCAGCGTGGCCTGCTCCCCTTGTAGCTCACCATCTAGCAGCCCCTTGCGGGCCTTGGCATCCAGCGTCACTGCCAGCGGGTAGTCGTTACTGAGCTGGATATGGCCCTTGAGCGCCAAGTCGGCCATGGCGTGACGCAGCGACAGCTCGCGCACCTCGATGCGATCGTCAGCGGCGGTGACAGAGAGCAGCAGCTTATCAAGCCCTTCTATCTGCTCACCCTGCTGATAACTTACCCGGGTCGCGCTGACCCCTTCCAGCTGGATGGGGAAAGGAAAGTGAATGGCAGGCAGGACAATGGGGGCGGCCTTTGCAATTTTTGCAGCTGGTGCCCCTTTACCCTGTTTGGCGGTCTCGCTGCTAGCCTTTCCGGTGCGAGCAACCGCAGCCCCTGCTTGCAGCTCGCTAGACATCTTTTCGTTAACGGTCTGCTCGTTAACGGTCTTGGCGTTCGCTGTGGCTGGCTGGTTGGCGGATGCTGATTCGGCCAGCGTCACCTTGAGGTTATCGAGCACCGGACCGCGCACAATCAGCCCCTTGCGGTTGAGGGTGGCGCCGATATCGAGCGATCCCAGGGTCACGGCCACCCCGGGCACTGCCAGATCGAGATCCGCTACCTTGAGGCTGTCGACCTGAATTTTGAGCGGCAGCGGGCGCCAGACAAAGGGTGCGGAGGGCGCTTCCGGTACCGGTTCAGAGTCCGCCACCTTCACTACCGGATGGGTCACCACCAAGGATTTTATCCAGAGTTTACCTTGCAGCAACTTGCCCAGATCCCAGTCGAGCACGGCGCGATCCACCGTCACATCCACCAGCTCATCCTGCCAGCCAGCCCCTTCCAAGGTCCAGCCGTAACCAAGCTGACCGGCCACCAGCTCGCCTTTGAGCGAAGGCAATGCCTCCTTAGCCTGTTGCCACAACCATTTATTACCCTGATGGGTAAAGCCCAGTAGGCTGACACCGATGAGCAGCAAGAAGACCAGCCCCATCAGCCAAAACACAATACGTTTTACCCAGATCACTGTTCAGACCTCCGCGAAGAAAGATGCAGCCGCAGCGGACCAGCCATAAGGTGTTTACCCAAGATCATAATTCTGGCCCCAATGCGAAATGCAGCCGCAAGGGCTTATCTTCCTCCGACACCCCGACCGCCAAATCGACTCTGACCTGACCGATAGGGGTTACCCAGCGGACCCCGGCGCCAGTACCTATCTTCCAGGGCTCGCTGTAATCAAGGGTCGAGGTGCCGCCATCAACAAACAGCGCTCCCAGCCACTTTTCACTAAAGCGGTAGTTGTACTCTAGGCTGGCGGCACTGGTGTAACGACCGCCAGTTAGCTTTCCGTCCGCCCCGGTGGGGGAAAGCGTCTCGTAGCCAAAGCCCCGCACGGTCTGATCACCACCGGTAAAAAAACGCAATGAAGGCGGCACCGCTGAGAAGCTGTCGCCTATGATAGCCCCCTGCTCGGCACGGATCAGAAAGCGGTGGTCATCCGCCAGGGTGCGTAACCACTTGCTGCGCCCCCACACCCGCATAAAACTAAGATCAGAGCCCCAGCTGGGTTCAGAAAACTCCAGCGTCAGTTGTTGGCGATCACCCCAATCGGGGAGCAGTGCACCACGCGCTCGCAGCCGTGACCAGGAGACCCCCGGAATAAGCAATAACGTTTGGCCCTTATCGCGACCCTGGGTGTAGACCTCATGTTCCAACCGAATAAACACATCGCGATCCCAACTTTCTGGCCGCAAGGTCCAGCGATGCACCCCCAGGGTGGTCAGATCGGCGCGGGTATCGTTGTTGTCTTTGTACTGATAACCGGACTGAATGGAGTAGTAGTCTCGCAGTGGATTACCCACTGGGATCTGATAATCGGCACTGAGTTCTGCCTCGGGGGCCGACACTTTAGCGGTGGCAAATAGTCGGTGACCATAGCGGTTAATCCAGGGTTTCTCCCAGGTTGCACTCATCCGGGCCCCCACGTCGGTGGCATAGCCAACACCTGCTTCAATCTCATGATTGAAGCGGTTACTCAGGGTTACCGCGATTGGCACCCGGCCATTGCTCGCTTCGCTCAACACCGGTTTGATATCAACCTGACGGAACAGCTTGGTCGAAGAGACATCCTGCGACATCTCGGCCAAACGAATAGCAAGATAGGGGTCGCCGTTTTGGATCGTGATAAGAGGCCGGATCAGCCTTAATGCGTCCGGTGTCGCGTCATAGCGGATCTCGCCGAAACGGTAACGTCGGCCAGACTCGAACAGAATGAAGATCTCTGCGGTCCCCTTATCCGGGAACACCTTGACCTGGCTTTTGCTCAAGGTGGCATCAAAGTAACCACGTGCCAGCCCCAGGCTGCCAAGATCTGCCTTGATCGATTCATATTTAGCGTGATTAAGTGTATCCCCTTCTTTGAAGGGCAATTTATCCAGCAGTTCACTATAACGCTCGTCATTGCCGGCATCCCCCGCCAACAAAATATCCAGACGAGAGACAATGACCGGCTTACCCTTCTCTACCGTGATCACCACCTTGGCTGGATTTTTTTTATCCCGGCTGACCTTAATGTTGGGCTGATAGTAACCATAAACCTGTAACGCTTTTTGTACGCTGTCGGCAATCTTGCCGCGGGCGGTGCGGTACTGACGCTCCTGATAGGTGGGCAGGGCATTGAGATAGGCTTCAACGTTATCCTTGTTATCCCCTTTTAAGCCCTTGACCTGGTAGGTGAGTTTGGCGGCACTTGCGGGCAAAGCCATCAGCGACAACAACAGAGCCAACCCGAGCCAAAGCAGGAGGCGATGTCGATATATCAAACCAAACCGTGGGGGTCTGGCCAGTCGGGATGAAATGCAACCAGTCAAAGGTCAATATTCCTGAATTTATGGAGAGGGAAACAGACGCCCTTTCGAGCCGCACATAAACGCTGCGTCGCCCGCTATGTCACATAGCAGTGCCAGCGCAAAACCCGCCAAACAGCTGGCGAACGTTATCCTAACATAGGCGCAGGTCCAGGACAGTGCAGCACCATTGGCAAATTAATCCTATTTTTTAATACCTTGGCCGCAAATTATACGTTCTGCAGGCCATCACAACCCCTGCCAGCTCTGATAACTGCAATACGCCATCGCCAGATGGCCTTGTTTTTTGGATCCCGACATCAAGGTTCGGCAGGCCGATTAAGAACGCCTCGGTTAGCACAATCGAATTATCTCACTGCCCTTAGTGGTGCGACTCCCTCACACTGAAGACCTAATCTGAAGGAGACACAGCATGCAGACACGTAGCGAACTGATGGCTGACTATATTGCCGACCGTCTCGAATTTATTACATTTCTCGCCTGTTGCAGCGCCCTGCTGGCGCTGCTGACTGGCATGAGTGGCCAACAAGCGCTCGCCTTTACCGCCCTCAACCTGCCATTCGGGCTTGGTATCCTGCTGGTGATGGCGATACTGGCACCTCTGGCCACCCACTGGCGGCTAGCCGGTATCACCCTGCTGCTGGCAGGCTGTGCCCTGATGACCCAGCAACTCGGTGGTGAGTGGCTCAACCCCTTGGCTATCTGGAGCCTCTACGCTCTGCTTGGGCTGGAAATCCTGTGGCAAGCTCGCCCCCATCGTGTGCTCGCCAGCCGCGTTCGTCCGTAATGGCGCAGGCGCCAATAGCTGACGCCAGAGGTAAATTGAGGTACTCTTGCGCCCCGTTTTGCCACCCCACTGGCGTCAGCAACCATCGCCATCACCCAGGAGCCCACGATGAAAAAAGCCTGTGCCCAGCACATTTTGGTCAAAACCGAAAAGCAGTGTCTGGAGCTGAAAGAGAAGCTCGACAAAGGTGCCGATTTTGGCCAACTGGCCAAGCGCTTCTCGACCTGTGC
>JBOFSK010000094.1:0-3551 GCA_051651505.1 Aeromonas sp. | reverse complement strand
GCGCTTGCCATCTCGGTAACAGCCGTGGCGACCATAGTCACCTCCTGCTGTTGACGCTGCAACTCATCAACGGCAGCCTGAGTGGTCACCAGACTGCGCTCGGCATCGGCATTGAGCTCATTGGCCAACTGGCGGATATTACCGATCAGCTGGTGCTGACTGCCGACAAAGCGGTTGAAGCTGTCCGCCAACTGGCCCACTTCATCATTGGCATCGATCTTGATGCGCTGGGTCAGGTCACCCTTACCGTCGGCGATCCGGGCCAGGGCCTGCGAAACCTTGGCAAGTGGCCCCAATAGCAGGCTGATCAGCCAGGAGATGGCGAGGATACTCGCCACCAGCACCAACAGGGCCATCCCCAACTGGGTCAACAATAGAGAAGAGAGCGGGGCTTCAAGCGCCTCTTTATCTACGACCAGTACCAGCGACCAGTCGGTATCAGGCACATCGGTCGCCCATAACAGCTTGTCGCGCCCCTCACTGTCAAAGTAAACAGGTATCAGATGCCCGCTGACCTTGCTCTGATCAATCAGGGCATGAGTCAGGTCGTTGTCAATTTCGGTGGCCGGTTTCATCGCCTTGGCTGCATCTTTATAGGCGATGACAGTGCCATCCTTGTGCATCATGATGGCAAAGCCATCGGCCGGCAGCTGCATCCTGGTCACATCCTCCACCAGCGAAGCAATGGAGAGGTCGCCACCGACCACACCGCCCTGAGCGGGCTGAGCCAGGGTCACCACCATGATGTTATAGGCCACATCGAGATAGGGCTTGGTCACAATCATGCCGCCCTTGCTCATGGCTTCCTGATACCAGCCACGGGTACGGGGATCATAGCCATTGCGATTAATGGAGGGATCGGAGTCGTGCATCTTGCCACTGGCCTCACCAAAATAGGTAAGCTGAAAACGACCCGAAACTTGTGCTTGTTGCAAGGCATTGAGGGGCTCATGCCCAGCCTTGTTGCCAAGCCCCTGTATCGCATCCTGTCGAGCAGCCAACCAGTTACTGAGGCTGGCCGCCTGCTGACTGGCCAGCCGCTGCAGCTGCTCCTCGCTATCTTGCAGCAGCACCACCTTCTGGCTGCTATAGCTCTGCCAAGAAAGTAACAAAATCGCCAACGAAAAAGCGATCACCACTGACAAAACTATCTTCTGCTTAAGTGAGAGGTTATTTATCATAAATTCTTCTTTTAAAAGTTAGGAGCGGATTTTTCCCTAAAAATGCACATCATGACACTGACTTATTAGCGGCCAATACGGCGAAAACTGAACCAAGAAATGAGTCTGTCGCCAACATTTTTTCGCCACGCACAGCGCAAGCCCCCGCCAAAATGGATGGCCCAAACTGCACAAGCTCAGGCAACCCTGTTTATTCCTTCCACAATTGGCTAGAATATCCCGTTTTCAAGTCACATCGACCCTGAGAGTTTTCACGATGTTCGAAGTTAATCCCGTATTAAATAAACTTAAGGAGCTGTCTGAGCGGACCGAGCTTCTTAGGGGGTACCTTTGACTATGACGCCAAGAAAGAGCGTCTAGAAGAGGTCAACGCCGAGCTCGAGCAGCCGGATGTCTGGAATGAACCCGAGCGCGCCCAGGCGCTGGGCAAAGAGCGCGTGGCACTGGAAAACGTCGTCACCACCATCGACACCCTGACCCAAGGGGTGGATGATGTGGAGATGCTGGTGAGCCTGGCGGTTGAAGGGGAAGACGAAGACACCTTCCTTGAGGCCATCGCCGAAGCGGAACAACTGGAAGCCAAGCTGGTGGATCTTGAGTTTCGCCGCATGTTCTCCGGCCAGCACGACGGCTCTGATTGCTATATCGATATCCAGTCCGGCTCCGGTGGTACCGAGGCCCAAGATTGGGCCAACATGGTGCTGCGCATGTTCCTGCGCTGGGGTGAGGCCCACGGTTACAAGCCCGAGCTCATCGAGCTGTCTGACGGTGACGTAGCCGGCATCAAGTCCGCCACCATCAAGTTCACCGGCGAATATGCGTTCGGCTGGCTGCGGACAGAAACTGGCGTGCACCGTCTGGTACGCAAATCCCCATTTGATTCTGGTGGTCGTCGCCACACCTCGTTCTGCTCCGTGTTCGTCTACCCCGAGATCGATGAAGATATCGAGATCGATATCAACCCGGCCGATCTACGGATCGATGTCTACCGCGCCTCTGGTGCCGGTGGTCAGCACGTTAACCGAACCGAGTCTGCGGTACGAATTACCCACGTGCCGACCAACACGGTCGTGCAGTGCCAGAACGACCGCTCTCAGCACAAAAACAAAGATCAGTGCATGAAGCAGCTCAAAGCCAAGCTTTACGAGCTGGAAATGCAGAAGCAGAATGCTGAGAAACAAGCCCTAGAAGAGACCAAGTCAGATATCGGTTGGGGCAGTCAGATCCGCTCTTATGTACTGGATGACTCCCGTATCAAGGATCTGCGCACCGGCGTCGAAACTCGCAACACCCAAGCGGTGCTCGACGGTGACTTGGACAAGTTTATCGAAGCCAGCCTGAAATCAGGTCTGTAAACAAGTAGGAATCACCATGTCTGAACAAACTACGACTCCGGTAGTCGACCAAGCACTCGAATTCAACAACGAGATGACCGAGCGTCGTTCCAAACTGGCCGCCCTGCGCGCCCAGGGTAATCCTTTCCCCAACGATTTTCGTCGTGACAGCCTCTCTGGCGAACTCCATGCCGAGTTTGACGACAAAAACGCCGAGGAGCTGACGAGCCTGGGTAAACGGGTGAAGATTGCCGGTCGCATCATGACCCGCCGGATCATGGGCAAGGCTTCTTTCGCCACCCTGCAGGACATGGCCGGCAAGATCCAGGTCTACGTCACCCGTGACGACCTGCCGGAAGGTTTCTACAACGAGCAGTTCAAGAAGTGGGATCTGGGGGACATCGTTGGTGTCGAAGGCACCCTGTTCAAGACCCAGACCGGTGAGCTCTCGGTTCACGTTTCCGATATCCGCCTGCTGACCAAGGCGCTGCGTCCGCTGCCCGAGAAGCACAAAGGCCTGACCGATCAGGAAGCACGCTGCCGTCAGCGTTACCTGGATCTGATTGCCAACGAAGAGTCCCGCAAGACCTTCGTGATCCGCACCAAAGTGGTTGCCGGTATCCGCAAGTTCTTCAACGACAAGCAGTTCATGGAAGTGGAAACCCCGATGATGCAAGTCATCCCGGGTGGTGCCTCCGCGCGTCCGTTCGTCACTCACCACAATGCGCTGGACATCGACATGTACCTGCGTATCGCCCCGGAGCTCTACCTGAAGCGTCTGGTGGTCGGTGGTTTCGAGCGCGTGTACGAGATCAACCGTAACTTCCGTAACGAAGGTATCTCGGTGCGTCACAACCCCGAGTTCACCATGATCGAGTTCTACATGGCGTACGCCGACTACATCGATCTGATGGACCTGACCGAAGATCTGCTGCGCACCCTGGCGCAAGATATTCTGGGCGACACCCAGATCCGTTACGCCAAAGAGGGCGAAGAGGGTCTGACCATCGATTTCGGTCAGCCGTTCCAGCGCCTC
>JBOFSK010000093.1:0-13454 GCA_051651505.1 Aeromonas sp. | reverse complement strand
GCACCACTGCGCAGGCTCTGGGGCCAGCGCGCCGTCACCGTCTTCATCCGGGTATAAAAGCGCACCCCATCCGGCCCGTGCATGTTGAGCGGCCCGAAAATAGACCGCTTCCAGCCACCAAAGCTGTGAAACGCCATCGGCACCGGAATGGGGACGTTCACCCCTACCATACCGACCTGCACCCGCGCCGTGAAGTCCCGCGCGGTGTCGCCATCACAGGTAAAAATGGCGGTGCCGTTGCCGTATTCGTGTTCGTTGATAAGGCGCAGCGCCGTCTCGTAGTCCGCCACCCGCACGATGGCGAGCACCGGGCCGAAGATCTCCTCGCGGTAGATCCGCATCTCGGCGGTTACCTGGTCAAACAGGCTGCCCCCGATAAAGTAACCCTCCTCGTGATTTAGCATGCGGCCATCGACCCGCAGCGTGGCCCCTTCGGCCACCCCCTGATCCACATAACCGCGCACCTTGGCCAGATGCTCCCGGCTGATCAGCGGCCCCATCTCATTCTCCGGGCTCTGGCCCAGCCCCGGGCCAACCCGCAGCTGTTCCACCAGCGGCGTCAGTTTGGCCACCAGCGCATCGGCAGTCTCGTCACCCACCACCACCGCCACCGAGATCGCCATGCAGCGCTCACCGGCCGCGCCATAAGCCGCCCCCATCAGGGCGGAGACCGCCTGATCGAGATCCGCATCCGGCATCACCACCATGTGGTTCTTGGCGCCGCCCAGCGCCTGCACCCGCTTGCCATGGGCCGAGGCGGTGGCATAGATGTACTGGGCGATGGGGGTGGAGCCGACAAACGACACGGCGCCGACCCGCGGGTCGGTCAGCAGCACATCCACCACCTCTTTGTCACCGTTCACCACGTTAAGCACCCCATCCGGCAGACCGGCCTCCTTGAGCAGCTCGGCCATCCGCAGCGAGAGGGAGGGATCCTTCTCGGAGGGTTTGAGGATAAAGCTGTTGCCGCAGGCGATGGCAACCGGGAACATCCACAGCGGCACCATGGCTGGAAAGTTGAACGGGGTGATCCCGGCACAGACCCCCACCGGCTGCATCATGGAGTAGCTGTCTACCCCGCGCCCAACGTTGAGGGAGTGCTCCCCCTTGAGCAGGTGGGGAATGCCACAAGCAAACTCCACCACCTCCAGCCCCCGGGTCAGCTCACCCTGGGCATCGGAGAACACCTTGCCGTGCTCGCGACTGATCAGCTGGGCCAGCTCATCCCTGTGCTGCTCCATCAACGCCTTGAAGCGGAACAAGACCCGGGCCCGCACCAGCGGCGGGGTTTGCGACCAGTCGACAAAGGCGCGCTCGGCGCTGGCGATCGCCTCCTGACACTCGGCGGCGCTCGACAGCCCGACGCTTCCCTGCTGCTTGCCACAGGCGGGATTGAAGATGGCACCCTGGCGCTCGCTGCGGCTCTCCTGCAGCTGACCGTCAATAAAGTTGCTGACCCTGTATGTCATGTATCCTCCGTGATGATTCATGTCGTGGCGGCATTGCGCTTGTCCGGGCAAGCCAACGCAAGGCCCCGCTAGTGCGGGGCCATCAAATGGATTAGGGTTGTGTCTGCAGAACATCCTGCAGCAGGGTAAAGAGATCGTCGATCTGGCTACGCTCGATGATCAGGGGTGGCGACAGGGCGATGATGTCGCCGGTGACGCGGACAAGTGCCCCCTTCTCGAAGCAGCGCACAAACACCTCGTAGGCGCGCTTGCCCGGCGCATCGGCCATGGATTCGAGCTCGATACCCGCCACCAGTCCGTAGTTGCGCACATCCTTCACATGCTTGCAGCCTTTGAGGGAATGGGCCGCTTCCTCCCAGTAACCCGCCAGATCGGCGGCGCGGCTAAGCAGGTTCTCGTTGCGATAGATCTCAAGGGTTGCCAGCGCGGCGGCGGCAGCCACCGGATGGCCGGAATAGGTGTAGCCGTGGAACAGCTCGATGGCCCCCTTGCCCGCCGCCATCATGTCGTCATAGATGTGCTTTTGCACCAGCACCGCCCCCATGGGGATGGCACCGTTGGTGAGCCCCTTGGCGCAGGTGATCATATCGGGGATGACATCGAACTCTTGGGCGGCAAAGGGGGAGCCGAGGCGACCGAAACCGGTGATCACCTCGTCAAAAATCAGCAAAATCCCGTGTTTGGTGCAGATCTCCCGCAGCCGCTTGAGATAACCCTTGGGCGGCATCAGCACCCCGGTACTGCCAGCGATGGGCTCGACGATCACCGCCGCGATATTGCTGGCATCGTGCAGGAAGACAATCTTCTCCAGCTCGTCGGCCAGCGTGACATCCTCTGCAGGTAGCCCCTTGGTGAAGGCATTTTTGGCGATGTTGAGGGTATGGGGCAGATGATCCACCCCGGTCAGCAGAGAGCCGAACCACTTGCGGTTGCCGGGAATGCCCCCCACCGAGATGCCGCCAAAGCCAACCCCGTGATAGCCGCGCTCGCGGCCAATCAGCCGGGTACGGGTGCCCTGACCACGGGCCCGCTGCCAGGCCAAGGCGATTTTCAGCGCGGTATCGACCGATTCTGAACCTGAGTTGGTATAGAAGACATGACCGAACCCCTTGGGCGCTATCTCCACCAACTGGTTGGCCAACTCGAATGGCAGGGGGTGGCCCATCTGGAAAGTGGGGGCGAAATCGAGGTGGGAAATCTGCTGGGAGACCGCCTCGGCAATCTCGCGCCGACCATGGCCCGCGTTGCAACACCAGAGTCCGGCGGTGCCATCCAGTATCTTGCGGCCATCCTCTGAGTGATAATACATCCCCTGTGCTGACTTCATAATGCGCGGCGCCGCCTTGAACTGCTGATTGGCGGTAAACGGCATCCAGAAGGCGGATGTATCGGCGGGCGTATTGATGTCGCTGACAGGTTTCATGATCACCTCATCCTTAAGGTGTTTAGCAACTATCGGTCATTGCCTATTAAATTAAACACCTGAGTCCATAAAAAGGGGCCGTAATCGCCCCGTCTGGTGCCACCCCTAGCGCATTTAATCAACAGGGTGGTATAAGATATTTAACACAATTTCAATAATAGTAAACAGTCAAGGAGTGTCTATCGATGGATATCGGTCACCGCCTCAAGGCGGTTCGCACCAAAGCAGCCCTCTCCCAACGTGAGCTGGCCAAGCGCTCCGGTGTGACCAACGGATTTATCTCCCAGATCGAAAAAAATCAGGTGAGCCCCTCTGTCGCCTCCCTGCGTAAGGTGCTGGAAGGCATCCCCATGTCGCTGGCCAGCTTCTTTACCGAAGAGATCGAAATGGGCACCGAAGTGGTCTTCCGCGCGGCCGATATGCCGGATCTCGGCACCCACCCCATCAGTTACCGACTGGTAGGCCATAGCCGCGCCAACCGCGCCATCGGCATGTTGCAGGAGGTGCTGCCACCGGGCGCGGACACCGGCGACGACATGCTGAGCCACGAGGGTGAAGAGTGCGGCATTGTCATCAAGGGCGAGGTTGAAGTCACTGTGGGTGAGCAGATCTACCTGTTGACTGCCGGTGACGGTTATTACTTCGACAGCCGCACCCCCCACCGCTTTCGCAACGTGAGCGAGCAGGAAAGTGTGCTGATTTCGGCCAATACCCCCGCCAGTTTCTAATCACTTGATGCCAGGTTGGCGAACGACTCATGTTTAAGAAATTGTTACAGCAGTTGGTGAGAAGTGGATTTACAAGCGGTGAGTTGTTTAGCATATTGATACACGGAAACTGACTTTTGCCAGTTCAAGGAGTGAACATGAGTGACCTGACCCTGGCCCAGTGGCAACACAAGGCTGCCCATCTGACCCTGCCAAGCCAAGCCTTTATCAACGGCAGCTATCGGGATGCCGTCAATGGCGCCACCTTCGATTGCATCAACCC
Source organism: Aeromonas sp. (assembly GCA_051651505.1). GTDB lineage: Bacteria > Pseudomonadota > Gammaproteobacteria > Enterobacterales > Aeromonadaceae > Aeromonas. Next base: position 9,572 of record JBOFSK010000093.1, on the reverse strand, counting down.
GGCCAACGGCAAGCTGCTGACCAAGGTGGCATCCTGTGATGCCGCCGATGCCGACTTGGCGGTAGCCGCCGCTCGCCATGCGTTCAATGACAAGCGCTGGAGCGGGCTGTCGCCGAAACAGCGCAAGCAAATCATGCAGCGCTTTGCCGAGCTGATGCGCCTCAACCAGGTCGAGCTGGCGCTGCTGGAGTCGCTGGATATGGGCAAGCCCATCAGTAATGCCATGGGCTATGACGCACCGGCCGCCGCCAACTGCATCGCCTGGAACGCTGAAGCGATCGACAAGATCTACGATCAGGTCGCCCCGGTGGAAGAGTCCGCCCTGGCGCTGGTGACCCGCGAAGCGCTCGGGGTGGTGGCCGCTATCGTGCCGTGGAACTTCCCGCTGGTGATGGCCTGCTGGAAGTTGGGCCCGGCACTCGCCACCGGTAACTCGGTGATCCTCAAACCGTCCGAGAAATCCCCTCTGACTGCCCTGCGCATCGCGAGTATCGCCAAAGAGGCGGGCATACCGGATGGGGTGTTCAACGTGTTGCCGGGCTTTGGCCATACCGTGGGCGAGGCGCTGGCCATGCACATGGATGTGGACTGCATCACCTTCACCGGCTCCACCAAGATCGGCAAGCATCTGGTGCAGTGCTCCGGCAAGTCCAACCTCAAGCGCGCCTTTATGGAGTGCGGCGGCAAGAGCCCCAACATCATACTGGCGGATGCCCCCGATCTGGACGCCGCCGCCAAGAGCGCAGTCGGCGCCATTTTTTACAACCAGGGCGAGGTGTGCACCGCCGCCTCGCGCCTCTTGGTACAAAACAGTATCAAACCGCAGTTTATGGCGCGACTGCTGGCCCACGCCAAGGAGTGGATTGCGGCCAACCCGCTCGATCCTGCCACCCGTATGGGCGCCATGGTCGACCACATCCAGCTGGAGCAGGTGTTGCGCTATATCGAGCTTGGCAAACAGCAAGGGGCCACCTTGCTGCTCGGCGGCAACCGCACCAACAGCGAGAGCGGCGGCTTCTATATCGAGCCCACTATCTTCGACGAGGTGACGCCCGAGATGCGGATCTTCCGTGAAGAGATCTTCGGCCCGGTGCTGGCGGTAACTGGCTTCGATACCCTCGAAGAGGCCATTGCCCTTGGCAATGACAGCGACTACGGGCTGGCGGCGGCGATCTGGACGGCGGATCTCAACAAGGCGGTCAAGGGCTCTCGCGCCCTGCGGGCCGGCACTGTGTTCGTCAACAACTGGGATGGTGGCGACATGACCATGCCATTTGGCGGATTCAAGCAGTCCGGCAACGGTCGTGACAAGTCACTGCACGCGCTGGAGAAGTATACCGAGCTAAAAAGCACCTGGATCCAGCTGGAATAATACCAAAAACAGCACGTTCGGATCGAAAAGGGGGAGAAGTCCCCCTTTTACAGGCTGACCCTTCCATCACCTGACCCAACCCTTATAATGACCGCATAACCAACACATTAAATATAAAGACGATAATGCTGTTCTTTCTGGGTAGCGTACTTTTTCTGGTCATCGGTTTGCCCCTGCTGTTCTTCGTGCTGGACCACGGCGAAGCCTATGTGACCTGGGGCCCCTGGATCTCAGCCATCGCCCTGATGCTGTGGCTGCTGATGGATGTTACCAAGATCCGCCGCGGCAAAGACTGACAAGACGAACGCCCCCCAAACGTTACCTCTCGCTTCTTTCCCCGCAAAAGGATCGTTACACTGATTTTTTTGCGATGCACACCCACCCCCAACACTGCCGTCAAGGTCACCTGAATGCCACAACACATCCAGCGGCAGGGCGTTATCTATGCCCTGTGCGCCTATACCTTGTGGGGCATAGCCCCCATCTATTTCAAGGCGCTCTCTGCCGTCCCGGCCGCCGAGATCCTGACCCACCGGATGATCTGGTCCTGCGCCCTGTTAATGGTGCTCACCCTGCTCGGCCGCCAGTGGCACAAGGTACAAACTGTGCTGCGCCAGCCAAAGGTGCTGCTGACCCTGGCATTCACCTCGGTCACGGTCGGCGGTAACTGGCTGCTGTTTATCTGGGCCATCAACAACGGCCACATGCTGGATGCCAGCCTCGGCTACTACATTAATCCGCTGTTCAACGTGCTACTGGGGATGGTGTTCCTGAGCGAGAAGCTACGCCGCCTGCAGTGGTGGGCGGTGGCACTGGCGTTCACCGGTGTCGCTATCCAGCTCATCGTCTTTGGTTCGCTGCCCTGGATTGCGCTGGTGCTGGCCTCCAGCTTTGCTATTTATGGTCTGATCCGCAAAAAGCTGGCGCTCGATGCCCTCACCGGCCTGCTGATCGAAACCATGATCATGCTGCCGCCAGCCGCCATCTATCTGTGGGGGTTCGCCGACAGCCCCACCAGCCATCTCACCCAAAATGATTGGCACCTCAACCTGCTGCTGATCGCCGCAGGCGCCGTCACCACGGCCCCTCTACTCTGCTTCACCGCCGCCGCGACCCGGCTCAAGCTATCCACCCTGGGCTTCTTCCAATACATAGGTCCGAGCCTAATGTTCATCCTCGCGGTCACTCTCTATGGTGAAGCGCTGGCGATGAACAAACTGCTCACCTTTACCTGCATCTGGGGTGCATTGGTGCTATTCAGTCTGGATGGCCTGCGCAGCGGCAGGGCGACGCCGAAACAGGCGTAATCCCCCTCCCTTCAGCCCCGGCCAATCGGCCGAGGCTGTGCCATCATCGGCATATACACGACCGAATGGGTGGCATTAGACTCCATAAGGGCATAGGATCCCCCCCTCTCAAAAACCAAACTCAGGATCAACTGACATGACTCGAAAATGGTCGCTCCCCATCGTGGCACTCGCGGGGGGAGCATTACTCTGGCTCGGCAACACCTTTGGTATGAAATGGGCGCTGATGGCCCTGATCGGATTCTGCTTCGGCTTCACCCTCTCTTTCAGTCGCTTTGGCATCGTGTTCGGTTGGCGCGAAATGCTGACCAAGCGCAACAGCTATTTTGTGCGGGTACACCTGCTCACCATCGCCATCGAAATTCTGCTATTCACCTGCTTCCTCTCCTTTAGCCACGCCCTGTTTGGCAACCCCATGGTGGGTAACGTGATGGCTATCGGCATTCCTTTTATCGTCGGTGCCTTCCTGTTCGGCATCGGCATGCAGCTGGCAGGCGTCTGCGCCACCGGCACCCTCTACTGCTGTGGCGAGGGACAACCTCGCTTCTGGCTGGTGCTGATCTGCTACGGCATCGGCACCCTCATCAGTAATCAGTTCCGCCCCGAGCTGGAGGCCACTTTCTCCAGCCAAGTGGTGTTAGCCAAAGATCTGACCGGCAATATCTGGAGCGGCATGCTGCTCAACCTGACCCTGGTTGCCGCCCTGTTCCTGCTGTTTCGCAACAGCGAACGGCAGCGCACTGGCGAGATAAAGCCCCTTTTCAGCGGTGGCAACCTGTTCTGGCGCGATGGCCGCCTCACGGTATTGAGCGGTGGCATCATCATCGCCCTGCTCAACGCCAGCGTCGTCGCCTTGCACGGCTCGGCCTGGACCGTTACCGGCGCCATCTATGATATGGCACTGCGCACTGCCGCCCTGTTCGGCCTGTTCGAGGGCAACCCGAAACTGGCCCAGCCACTGTTCACCAATCCCATGGTCGGTATGTTCTGGTTGGGTATGCTGGGGGCCGCCCTGGCGCGCTGCCTGAGCGGTGGCGGCAACTTCGCTCCGATGCGACTCGGCAACAGTCTGGCATCCATCCTTGGTGGCCTGCTGATGGGGATGGGGGCTATGTACGCGGCCTGCAACCTGGGTGGTTTTTTTGATGGTACAGCGTCTGGCAGCCTGCATGGTTGGGTCTGGATGCTGATGGCGCTGGCGGGCAGCTTGATTGGCATTCGCCTGCGACCGCTGTTCGGGCTCTGACCCGCAACCTCACCAGCACACCATCGAAAACGGGAGGCATTGCCTCCCGTTTTTACCTTTATCGATCCCGCCCCCTTACTTACTGGGCGGGCTGGGAGACCCCTTCCAGCTGGATTTCGACCCGGCGGTCTGGCGCCAGACAGGCAATCAACACCGACTTGGCACCCTCGGCACAACTGTTGCCGGTGACCGGATTAGCCTCGCCGCGCCCCTCAACCCGAACCTTGTCAGCATACAATCCCTTCGCCACCAGATAGCTTGCCACACTCTGGGCACGCTGCTCGGAGAGAGAGAGGTTGTAGCCATCAGAACCGATGCGGTCGGTATAGCCCACCACGGTAGCCACACCATCTTTCGGGTTAGCTGCCACAATCTGGCTAAACAGGGTATCGAGGGCCTGATTGGCGGCCGGTTTCAAGATGGCGCTGTTAAATTCAAACAACACATCCGAGCTCAGGCTAAAGGTTTTAGGGGCCACCACGGCGACCGGCGCTGGCTCAGCGACGACAGGAGCCGGTGCCGGTGCGGCAACCTCACCCCCTTGTTGACCGAAGCGATAGAGCATACCGATGGAGAGCAGGCCATTGTCCAGCTCGATGCCCGATCTTTCATCCGATGTGTTACCCAAAGGAGTGGTGTACTGATACTCCAGGCGAGCGGCCCAATCACGATTGATTGTATATTCGGCCCCCAGTGCCCCGACAAAGGCAGCACCATGGTATTTGTGCCCTTTGCTTGCAGAGGATTCATTATTACCCGGGTTGGCAGAGTCCCTATACCAAGCAGAAGCCTCACTTTCGGTCCATGCATACCCCCCCCCTAAGCGACCATAAATATCCAGCTCAGTGGTGACAGGAAAACCTATCTTCATGGTGGCCTGGATCATCTGTGCGCGGGCTTCGCCACTGAGACCAACTGACTCGCTCCCCACTGACGCGGTTTTGTCTAGCTTGTACTTGCCAAGCCAGTCATAACCAAACTCAAAGGCCACATTCTGGTCTAATTGATAACCGACAAATGTACCGATGCCCAGATCGTTGTGCTTGTTGTCCGGCTCAACCAAGTCAACAACCTCTTTAACCTGCTGATTGTAATCAACCCCGTAATAATTCGACCAACCGGCCTTGCCACCGACATACCAGGTGTTGTCCTGAGCTGCAGCCTGTACCGCACCCGTTGCCAGCAAACCACTGACCAAGACGGCAAGCATCGATTTCTTCATTTTTAGCCTCTGCAATTAGTCGTTATAAGCGCCTGAGTGCGCACTGTCCCTGTGTGAAGCCATTTAAAGACCCTCTATCTGTCAGGGTACCTGATTGCAACCGAGCCTCAAACGACTTGCCTCGCAAAAGTGTGAGCTAATCGGCATTTTCGGTGGCAAACACTGCCCACAGCCAAATCATGCACAACACAGCAAGGCACTAAAAAGGAGGAGGGGTTAGCCCCCTCCTCCTCGCACCGGATCCACTCAACTGGCCAAAAACAGCCGGTAGGCAGGATCGTCGCTCACCTCTTTCCAGCCGTAACCGAGTTCGCGCAAGTAGTCGTGGAAAGCCCCCACGTCCTCATCTGGCAGTTCGAACGCGCAGAGCACCCGGCCGTAGTCGGCGCCGTGGTTGCGGTAGTGGAACAGACTGATGTTCCAGCGACAGCCGAGGGTCTCGAGAAAGCGCATCAGGGCACCCGGTTGCTCCGGAAATTTGAAGCTGTAGAGGCGCTCGCCCAACGGCCGAGCCGGGCGGCCACCAATCATGTAGCGCACATGATTCTTGGCCAGCTCGCTCTCGGTCATGTTGACCACCGGATAACCGTTGTCGCCGAGTTGATCGATGATCTGGCCAAGCTCCTCGTCCCCGCCGGTGAGACGCACCGAGACGAACAGCGAGGCCTGCACCGCATCTGAATAGCGATAGTTGAACTCAGTCACCATGCGGGGCCCAAGCTGACGGCAGAAATCGAGGAAGGCTCCCTGGCGCTCGGGGATGGTCACCGCCAACATGCCTTCGCGCTTCTCACCGATCTCGCAGCGCTCCGATACATAGCGCAGGCTGTGGAAGTTGACGTTGGCCCCGGACAGAATGGCCGCCATCCGCCCCCCTTTAACCTGCTCCCGCTCACTGTAAGCCTTGAGCCCCGCCAACGACAGGGCCCCCGACGGCTCGGCAATGGCGCGGCAATCGTCGAAGATGTCTTTCAGCGCGGCGCAGATCTGGTCATTGGAGACGGTCACCACCTCATCCAGATACTGGTTGCAGAGGCGGAAGGTCTCGGTACCGATCCGCTTGACCGCCACCCCGTCGGCAAACAGAGAGACCCGCTCTAAATTAACCGGCTCACCCGCCGCCATGGCCGCCTTGAGGCAGGCAGACCCTTCGGCCTCCACCCCAATCACCTTCACATCCGGTAGCAATTGCTTGATATAGACCGCCACCCCGGCGGCCAGACCGCCGCCCCCCACTGGCACGAACACGTGGGTGAGATGGGTATCCTGTTCCAGCAGCTCCTTGCCGATGGTGCCCTGCCCGGCGATCACCTCGACATCGTCGAATGGCGGGATCAGGGTGTAGCCTTCCAGCTCGGCGAGGCGGCGACTTTCGGCATAGGCCTCGTCGAAGCTGTTGCCAAACAGCATGACGTTGCCACCATGGCCGCGCACCGCGTCGATCTTGATGTCTGGCGTAGTCTTGGGCATCACGATCAGCGCCTTGATGCCCAACTTGGTCGCCGACAGGGCGACCCCTTGGGCATGATTGCCGGCAGAGGCAGCGATGACACCGCTCTCTTTTTGGGCTTGGGTCAGGGTGGCAATCTTGTGGTAGGCGCCGCGGATCTTAAAGGAGTGGACCGGTTGTAGATCCTCCCGCTTGAGGCTGACGTGGTTGCCGAGCCGCTCGGACAATTTCTTAAGGGTCTGCAACGGGGTCACCCGCGCCGCCTCATAGACGGGGGAGAGCAACACCTTGCGCAGATAATCAGCCGCAGAGTTCATCATCACTCCTCCAGCTTGCTGCGATCACGCACCGCGCCCTTGTCTGCGCTGGTGGCGAGCATGGCGTAGGCGCGCAGGGCAAAGGAGACCTGACGCTGGCGATCGAGGGGTTTCCAGCCACGGGCTGCCACGGCAACACGACGGGCGGCCAGCACGCTGTCGGCCACCTCCAGCACCATGCTGCGGGTCGGGATATTGATGCTGATGATGTCGCCATCCTCCACCAGCCCTATAGTGCCGCCAGAAGCAGCTTCGGGTGATACGTGGCCGATAGAGAGGCCCGAAGTACCGCCGGAGAAGCGACCGTCGGTGATCAGGGCACACGCCTTGCCGAGGCCCATGGATTTCAGATAGGTGGTGGGGTAGAGCATCTCCTGCATACCTGGGCCCCCTTTTGGCCCCTCATAGCGGATCACCACCACCTCACCGGCCTTGACCGTGCCGTCCAGAATGCCGGCAACGGCGGTGTCCTGACTCTCGAATACCCGGGCCGGGCCGCGGAAGGTGAGGTTCTCATCATCCACCCCGGCGGTCTTGACGATGGCACCATCCAGGGCCAGATTGCCGGAAAGTACCGCAAGGCCCCCTTCCAGACTGTAAGCGTGCTCCAGCGAGCGGATGCAGCCCTCGGCGCGATCCACATCCAGCTCGTCCCAACGGCAATTTTGGCTGAAGGCCTTGGTTGTGCGGATGCCAGCAGGGCCAGCGCGATAGAAATCCACCACCGCCTGACTCGGCTGACGGCTGACATCATATTCATCGAGCTGCTCGGCCAGCGAACAACCCAGCACGGTGCGGGTATCCCCATGCACCAGACCCGCCTTCTCCAGCTGACCCAAAATGGCGACTACGCCACCGGCACGGTGCACATCTTCCATGTGGTACTTCTGGGTCGAGGGCGCCACCTTGCACAGCTGCGGCACCTTGCGGGACATGCGGTCGATATCGGCCATGGTGAAATCGACACCCGCCTCCTGCGCCGCCGCCAACAGGTGCAACACGGTATTGGTGGAGCCGCCCATGGCGATATCCAGCGCCATGGCATTCTCGAACGCCGCCTTATTGGCGATATGGCGCGGCAGCGCGCTCTGGTCATCCTGCTCATACCAGCGCTTGGCCAAGGTCACGATACGCTGACCCGCCAGCTTGAACAGCTGCTCGCGGTCGCTGTGGGTCGCCAGCATGGAGCCATTACCCGGCTGGGAGAGACCGAGCGCCTCGGTCAGACAGTTCATGGAGTTGGCGGTGAACATGCCGGAGCAGGAGCCGCAAGTGGGGCAAGCGCTGCGCTCAATCTGATCGCTCTGGGCATCGGAGACCTTGGGATCGGCGCCCTGGATCATGGCGTCCACCAAATCCAGCTTGATAATCTGATCCGACAGCTTGGTCTTGCCCGCTTCCATCGGGCCGCCGGAGACGAAAATAACCGGGATGTTGATGCGCAGGGCGGCCATCAACATCCCCGGAGTGATCTTGTCGCAGTTGGAGATGCAGACCATGGCGTCGGCGCAGTGGGCGTTGACCATGTACTCCACCGAGTCGGCGATGAGTTCGCGCGATGGCAGGGAATAGAGCATGCCGCCGTGGCCCATGGCGATGCCGTCATCCACGGCGATGGTGTTGAACTCCTTGGCAACGCCGCCGGCGGCTTCGATCTCCCGAGCCACCAGCTGGCCCAGATCCTTGAGATGGACATGACCCGGTACGAACTGGGTGAAGGAGTTGACCACGGCGATGATGGGTTTGCCGAAATCCTGATCAGTCATTCCGGTGGCGCGCCACAGAGCGCGAGCCCCGGCCATGTTACGTCCGTGGGTGGTGGTGGCGGATCTCAACTTCGGCATTGTCTCTACTCCCTGAAAGCCCATATGGGCCCGATGCGTTATGCGGTGATGATACCAATGGATCGGAATCGATCCTGGTGAAGGCTCCATTGGGCAGCGCTCACCGGAAGCGACTCGGGGAGGCATGACGCCTCCCCTTGGCGATCAATCATGAACCGGGGTCAGCCACCCCCACTTGTCCTCGGTCTGGCCGTTGAACAGGCCGAAGAACGCGCTCTGCAGCTGCTCGGTCACCGGGCCACGGCTACCCGCGCCCACCTTAATCCGATCGACCGAACGCACCGGGGTCACCTCGGCGGCGGTGCCGGTCATGAAGATTTCGTCTGCGACGTACAGCGCCTCACGGGGCAGTGCCTGCTCGCGCACCTCGTAACCGAGATCACGGGCTAAGGTCATGATGGTGTCGCGGGTGATGCCGGGCAGGATGGCAGCGGTAGCGGGCGGGGTGAACAGCACGCCATTCTTCACCAGAAACAGGTTCTCCCCCGCCCCTTCGCTCAGGTAGCCGTTCACATCCAGCGCCAGCCCCTCGGCGAAGCCGTTGCGCTTGGCCTCGCGGCTGATCAGCTGGGAGGACAAATAGTTGCCGCCCGCCTTGGCGCCGGTGGGACTGGTGATGGGAGCGAGCCGGCTCCAGGAGGTGACGCAGACATCCACCCCGTTTTTCAGCCCCTCTTCCCCCAGATAAGCGCCCCACGGCAGGGCGGCCACCATCAGGTCGGCCTTGGCATCCAGCGGTGGATGCAGCCCCAGCCCCACGTTGCCGACAAAGGCCAGCGGGCGCAGGTAGCCGCTCGAAAGATCGTTCTCGCGC